>CALEQS010000069.1 GCA_937907975.1 uncultured Clostridia bacterium
GCGAGACGCATTGTAGTGGCCAATCAGAAGGGCGGCGTGGGCAAAACCACCACCGCGGTCAATCTTTCCGCCGCACTGCGGGAAGCGGGCCAGCGGGTTTTGCTGGTGGATTTCGACCCCCAGGGCAACGCCACCAGCGGCCTTGGCGTGGACAAAAACCACTCTCCCAACGTCTATGACGTGCTGATCGGCGAAAGCGAATGCGCAAAGGCCATTGTCTCCACCCCCTATGGCGATGTTCTCCCCTCCAACAAGGCGCTGGCTGGCGCCGGCATCGAGCTGGTGGGCATGGAGCGCCGGGAGTACCTGCTCTCCGACGCACTGGACACCGTCGAGCAAAATTACGACTTCATCCTCATCGACTGCCCACCCTCTCTGGAGCTGCTCACCCTGAACGGCATTGTGGCCGCGCGAAGCGTGCTCATCCCGGTGCAGTGCGAATATTACGCGCTAGAGGGTCTCAGCGATCTGATGAGCACCCTGCGATTGGTGAAAAAACGCCTGAACCCGGACATCGGTGTGGAGGGTGTTCTGCTCACCATGTACAACAGCCGCACCAACCTGAGTATGCAGGTGGCCGAGGAGGTCAAGCGGTTCTTCAAGGGCAAGGTGTACGCCACCGTCGTCCCCCGCAACACCCGCCTTGCCGAGGCCCCAAGCCACGGCAAGCCCGTCATCGCCTATGACAAGTGGAGCAGGGGCGCGGAGGCCTATCGTGCTCTGGCCAAGGAAGTTCTGGAGGGATAACAATGGCACAGACGCCCGATTTCTTCTTGGAATCTGATACAAATGTGGAGGAACTGACAGGCATCACCGCCGTGCTGTTCAACCCGATGCTGCGGGTCGGCTACCCGATCATTGCGGTGTCCTGCGTCATTCTGGCGGTCGTTGCGCTGTTCTTCCATTTCTGGTTTTACGCCTTTTTAGCGCTCTTTTTCAGCGCATTCACGGTATATATCCGGGTATTTCTACCAAAAAGGTTAGCCCGGCGGCAGATGAGGCAGTATCAGGAGGGCTGCGGCGCCAGCGTCATTCATCAGCAGCTCATCTTCTGGCCCCAGGGCCTTGTGGTGGTCAACTGCACCACAAACGCCCAATTCAACCTGCATTACAGCACCATTCACAAGATCTCCCGCCGCAAGGGCTACCTGATCCTCCACACCAGAGCCAACCAGGTCGTCACCATCAAGCCGGCGACGCTGGAGAAGAATCCCGGCCTGCTGCCCTACCTGCTGGAGAAATGCCCCAGCGCCAAGCGGCAGGGGTGCTGATATACAAAACCTTTCCCCTGTTTCACGTGAAACAGTCAACCAATAAAGGAAGTGTGACCCAATGGCAAAAAAACGCGAGTCCGGCCTGGGCCGGGGTCTGGACGCCCTGATAGGCGGCGGCCCCTCCTCCCTGCTGGAGCAGAGCGAGGGCAGCGGCATCACCACCCTGCCCATCGCCAAGGTGGAGGCCAACGCCTCCCAGCCCCGAAAGCAGTTTAACCCGGACGCTCTGAGCGATCTGGCGGAGAGCATCGCCACCCATGGCATCCTCCAGCCCATCACCGTCCGCCGCCTGCCCTCCGGCTACTATCAGATCATCGCCGGCGAGCGCCGCTGGCGCGCCGCCCGGCAGGCCGGTCTGAACGAAGTGCCGGTGCTGATCATTGAGGCGGACGACCGGAAGGTCATGGAGCTGTCCCTCATTGAAAACCTCCAGCGGGAGGACCTGAACCCCATGGAGGAGGCCGCCGGCTTCCAGAAGCTGATGTCCGACTTTGGCCTGACCCAGGAGGAGTGCGCCGAGCGGGTGGGCAAATCCCGCCCCGCGGTGGCCAACGCCCTGCGCCTGCTGAGCCTGCCTGAGCCCATTCAGGCCATGGTGGAGGACGGCCGTCTCTCCGCCGGCCACGCCCGGACGCTGGTCAGCGTCACAAACCCGGCCATTCAGCAGAAGATCGCCGAGAAGGTGGCCAATGACGGCCTGTCCGTCCGTCAGACGGAGCAGCTGGTCAAGCAGCTCACCCGCCCCGTAAAGGAACCCGTCGAGGAAAAGAAGGATCCGCTGGCGGTGGACTACGCCGCCGTAGCGGCCAAGGAGCTGGGCGACAAGCTGGGCCGGAAGGTCAAGATCGTCACCGGCAAGCGCAAGGGCCGTCTGGAGCTGGAATACTACGGCGTGGACGACCTGAACGACCTGCTGGACGCGCTGGCCCTGCTGAAAAAGAGAGGACAGTGACATGGCAGAGTTTCTCCCGGTCGGCCTGGAGCTGGACGGCGGCACCGTCCGCGTGTCCATCTGGGACGGACAGAAGCCCGGTCATATCCCCGGCGCGTCGGAGTTTCCGGCGCTGGTCGGCATTGCGGACGAGCAGTTCTTCTGGGGCGCTGAAGCGCAGAAACTGCAGTTAAAACTTCCTGACTGCGTGCTGACGCTGGAGGAGTGTCTGGCCGAAAAAGCCCTTATCGGCGCCGGGCTCCCAATTTATACCGGCGCAGTCCTGCTGGAAAATTACTGGATCGCCCTGCACCGGACGCTGGAAGCCCGGCTGGAGATGCCCTGCTCCATCGAATGCATCGCCGTGCCATGGCAGATCAGCTATCACGCGCGCATTCTCCTGTCGAACTCGCTAAACGAATGCTGTTACACCGAACGTACGCATGTGGTGGACAGTGCCGCCTGTATTCTCTACCAATATCAACACCACACCAACTTCCGGTTCAGGGGCGCCGTCATGCTCTGTCATCTGGGCGCGGGCGGCGCAGAGCTGACACTGGCGAAATTGGACAGCGATACGCTGGAGATCCTGAACTCGGTCTGGATGCCGGACTGCTCCGCCCAGGCCATTCAGAACGAGCTGGCCGAGCTGTGCCTGATTCTGACCCGGCAGTCGAGGGAACAGCTCCCCCACCTGCTTCAGCAGCTGCGCTATCAGTTCGGCGCGCTGGCGGCGGTGGACGGCGTGACCCTCTACGGAAGCGCCGGTCCGACGGAGATTTCCCGGCAGGACGTGCTGAATGCGCTGGAAAAGCGGCTTCCCCGGCTTTCGCTGGCATTCGAAGCGCTGTGCACAGACGCGGTGCTCCCGGAAGAAGGGCTGGGCGGCGTTCTGCTCAGCGGCGCATTGGCGGCTCTGCCCGGTGTGGAGGACACCCTCTCCCCCGTCTTTGAAGGCCGCCCCATCGTGCTGGAGGGCGGATCCCGCGCCGCCGACGGCGCCTGCCTGATCGCCGCCAAACGCATCATCGCTCTGCCCCCGGCTCGCTCCAGCCTGCTGCTCAACTGCGCCGGAACGGACTGCTACCTGATGGAGGTCGATACCGGCCGCATCCTCGCCGCCATACCCCACTGGGCCACCTTCCCCATTGAAGTGGAGGCAAAAGAGCTGACCCGGCCCGGCGCAGCCTACCAGGTGGTGCTCTCCACCGGTGAGCACGAGCTGGAGGTCGTTCCGCCCGGGCCCTATCTTGCAGAGGGCGCCGTGCGCCTTGCGGTCATGATCGACGTGGATCACAATATTCACCTGCAAACCGTGCAGAAAAAATCCCATTATCCATATAATTAAATCAGATTCTTATACTAAAAGGAGAAGTTAGAAATGCTGGACATCAAATTCGTGCGGGAGAATCCCGACATTGTGAAGCAGAACATCAAGAACAAGTTCCAGGACGAGAAGCTGCCGCTGGTGGACGAGGTCATTGAACTCTACGGCCGCCAGTTGAAGGCCAAACAGGACGCCGAGGCCCTCCAGGCCAGCCGCAACGCCCTGTCCAAGCAGATCGGCGCCCTGAAGGGCAAGGCCAAGAAGGAGCCGGAGAAGGCCGCCGAGTACGAGGCTCAGGCCGCCGAGATCCAGGCTCAGGTCACCGCCGAGTCCGAGCAGCGCGAGAAGCTGGAGAAGGAGGCCGACGAGCTGGCCGTGCGCGTGCGCGAGATCATGATGAAGATCCCCAACATCATCGACCCCAGCGTGCCCATCGGCCCGGATGACTCCTATAATGTGGAAGTCCAGCGCTTCGGCGAGGCCAAGGTGCCCGACTTCGACGTGCCCTATCACGCCGACATCATGGCCGCCTTCAACGGCCTTGACCTGACCAGCGCCCGCCGGGTCAGCGGCACCGGCTTCTACTACCTGCTGGGCGACATCGCCCGGCTCCACGAGGCCGTGCTGGCCTACGCCCGGGACTTCATGATCAACAAGGGCTTCACCTATGTCATCCCCCCCTATATGATCCGGGGTGAGATGGTGGAGGGCGTCATGTCCTTCCCCGAGATGGACGCCATGATGTATAAGATCGAGGACCCGGAGAACAAGGACCCCCGCAACAGCCTGTACCTGATCGGCACCAGCGAGCACTCCATGATCGCCCGCTTCAACGGCCAGATCATCCCCGAGGATCAGCTGCCTCTGACCCTGACCTCCTACTCCCCCTGCTTCCGCAAGGAGAAGGGCTCCCACGGCCTGGAGGAGCGCGGCGTCTACCGCATCCACCAGTTTGAAAAGCAGGAGATGATCGTCATCTGCCGCCCCGAGGACAGCATGGACTGGTACGACAAGCTGTGGAAAAACTCCGTGGAGCTGTTCCGCTCTCTGGACATCCCCGTGCGCCAGCTGGAGTGCTGCTCCGGCGACCTGGCCGACCTGAAGGTGAAGTCCTGCGACATCGAGGCATGGTCCCCCCGCCAGCAGAAGTATTTCGAGGTCTGCTCCTGCTCCAACCTGGGCGACGCCCAGGCCCGCCGCCTCGGCATTCGCTTCAAGGAGAATTACGAGGTCACCGACAAGAAGGGTAAGACCGTCGTGAAAACCCGCACCGTGCTGGCTCACACCCTGAACAACACCTGCGTCGCCCCTCCTCGCATGCTGATCGCCTTCCTGGAGAACAACCTGCAGGCCGAT
>CALEQS010000070.1 GCA_937907975.1 uncultured Clostridia bacterium
CGTCCGGCTCTGGGCCACCACCTGAAGGGTATAGGCCACGCCGCTGGACAAAATGCCCGCATAGAGAATGGGCTGCCACGCGGAGACAATGGCGCTCACCGCCGGCTTCTCCCAGATCAGCATCGGAATGCCGCACAGCACGCCGGCGGTCAGGAACTGAATGCAGCTGAGCATGACGCCATCCGCCTTGGGGGCAAAGTGGTCAATGGCAAGGATGTGGAAGGAAAAGGCCAGTGCGCTGAGACACACCATAATGTCGCCGGTGCCCAGCGACGCGCCGCCGGACATACACAGCAGGTAAAGGCCGACTACAGAAAGCCCCACACAGCCCCAGATCAGGCCCGGCACCTTCTTACGAAAGAACAATCCCAGGATCGGGACGATGACCACATAGAGGGCAGTGATAAATCCCGCCTTGCTGACTGTGGTGTAGGCAATGCCGATCTGCTGGAGCGAGCTGGCCAAGCCCAGCAGGATTCCACAGACCACGCCGCCCTTCACCAGATCGCACCGTTGTGTGGAGTTCTCCGGCGCGTGGACAAACCCCAATCTCTTCAGCAGAAGGATGCAGGGGATCAGAAACACACCGCCCAGCAGGCTGCGCACGCAGTTGAAGGTAAACGGGCCCACATAGTCCATGCCCACAGACTGGGCCACAAAGGCCGCGCCCCAGATGGCCGCCGTCAGCAGCAGCATGAGCGGGCCGGAATATTTTTTCATTTTATTCACTCATTTCCGAATTATTATTCAAGATAGTATAACACATTAAAAGCAAAAAGTAAAAAAGCACATTGTACAAAAAACAGCGCTCCTTTGCGGCCAAACCGCAAAAGAGCGCTGTATCATTCCAAAATGAAGCTTCAGATGGTATCCAGAAATTCTGCAATAAAGTGCAGAGCCACGCCTACGCAGCTGGTCCACTTGCGGTACTTGGAGCAGCGCAGGTAAGAGGCATCGGTATCGAACGAGGAGATGTCGATGACCCGGCGGCGCAGATCGTCCAGGTAGGGCTCGATGAACTGAGCCAGCACACCGCCCAGCACAATGTCGCAGTCCAGCACAATGTGGATATTATAGATGCCGATGGCCAGATGATTCAGATAATCGTCCCAGAGCAGCTGATACTCCTTATTGCCCGCCTCCAGGCCAGTGAAGAAATCTTCACGGGTGATACCCAGATCATCACTGAACCGGGCGGTGGAGCAATAGGCCTCCAGGCAACCCCGCTTGCCGCAGCGGCACTCCCGGCCGCCGGGAACGAGGCACATATGGCCAAACTCGCCGGAGTGGAGGTGGCGGCCCATATAGTTCACGCCATCCAGCAGCACCGCGCCGCCCACGCCCTTCTGCACGGACAGGTAGACCATAGTGGAGTTGGCACTGTTGTTCCACCACTCGGCCACACCGCCGGCGTTGGCGTCGTTCTCGATAAAGCAGGGATAATTGATATACTTTTTCAGCAGTTCAACACTCATTTCGCGGGTGTTGACTGCCGGGGACAGCTCCACCACACCCCGCTCATCATTCGGGATGCCGGGCAGGGCGATGCCCACGCCCAGCAGGCGCTCGCGGTCAATATGGTTGGCGGTCAAAAATTCCTCCAGGATCTGGCCCAGCTCCCGGCAGTAAGCCTCATCCCCGGTGAAAGGCTTGAACATCGCCTGATCGCACACCTGATGGGCGCGCAGATCAATGCAGGCAATGTGGATATGCCGGTTAGAAAGCATGATGCCGACAGAATACTTGAAATTGGCAGTCACGCCGATGGCCTTGGGCTTGCGGCCGCCAGTGGAGTCAAAGGTACCCTGCAGCTCCAGCAGGCCGGTGTCCAGCAGTTCCCGCAGATTCTGGCCCACTGTGGGCAGGCTGAGGGAAAGGTTCTGGGCCACATCCTGTTTGGAGACCGGGGTCTCAGAACTGTATATATAACGAAATACGCGATTGCGATTCTGACGGCGTAGCTCTGCGGTGTTATAAGAAACCATGAGATACACTCCCTTTTCTCATTGATACTGAAACGTATCGTCTCTCATCTCTCTATTTCACAAAGGACTTTTGGAAAAGCAATCCAAACTACTTTAATCATATCACATTTTTCGCCGAATGCAACAAAATTTTAGGTAGAAAAGCGTTATTTTCCCCCTGTTTCTTTTCAAATCTCGTCCGTTTTTCCTAATTGTTGGATTATTGTCCGTTTCTTTGGTCCCGGATTGGCGTGGCAGAGTGAGGTGTGTTATAATAGAGAATATTTTCAAGGCAGGAGGTGAGCGCATGACACAGGCGGAACAGAGCGTGACCACACTGAACGGCATCGGCGCAAAAAAGGCGGAAGCGCTGGCCAGACTCGGGCTGAATACCCTGGGTGATCTGGCCCGGTGGTACCCCCGCGCCTACGAGGACCGCCGGAAGATCTGGCCCATCCGGCAGGCTCCCGAGGGGGAAAATGTCTGCATCTGTGCCATCGTGGCCCAGCCGCCGAGGACAAGTTATGTCCGCAAGGGTCTGAGCGTGACCCACGTCACTGTATTTGACGACTCCTCCTCCCTCGCTCTCACCTTCTTCAATCAGCCCTATCTATCCAAGCAGCTGCTGGTGGGACAGAGCTATGTGTTTTACGGCACACTGGAACTGAACGGCACCCGCCGGGGCATGGTCAACCCGGTCTTTGAGCAGGAAGGCAGTCACGCCAGCACCGGCCGCATTGTGCCGGTCTATCCGCTGACTGCCGGCATCTCCTCCCGCCAGCTGGCCGGCTGGATCGCTCAGGCGTTAGAGGCAATGAGTGACACCATCCCGGACGATCTGCCGCCGGAGCTGCGCCTTGCGCATCAGCTCCCGGCCCGGGACTGGGCCATCCGCACCGTGCACGCCCCCGCCTCCTTTGAGGAGCTGGAGCTGGCAAGGCGGCGGCTGGTGTTTGAGGAGCTTTTCTATCTCACGGCGGGACTCGCTCAGCTCCACCAGCGGCGGCAGGCCGGGGGGGGCTGTCTCTGCAAGGGGCTGCCTACCGACGACTTTACGCATCTGCTCCCCTACACCCTGACTCACGCCCAGCAGGCCGCGCTGGCCACCATTTTTGCCGACCTGTCCTCCGGAAAGCCGATGAACCGGCTCCTGCAGGGCGATGTGGGCAGCGGCAAGACCGTGGTCGCCGCCGGCGCCGTCTGGCTAGCCGCTCGGAGTGGCTGGCAGAGCGCACTTATGGCCCCCACGGAAATTCTGGCTGAACAGCACTATCAAACTCTCTCCGCCCTGTTCGAGGGCACCGGTATCCGGGTGGGACTGCTCACCGGCAGTATGAAGGCCCGGAAAAAGCGGGACATCCGGGAACGGCTGGAGCTGGGTATGCTGGATCTGGTAGTGGGCACCCACGCCCTGCTCAGCACCGGGGTGGAATTCGCCAGGCTGGGGCTGGTCATCACCGATGAACAGCACCGTTTTGGCGTCACCCAGCGCTCCGCGCTGTCCGCCAAGGGGATGCGCCCCCATGTGCTGGTCATGTCCGCCACCCCGATCCCCCGGACGCTGGCCCTCATCATCTACGGCGATCTGGACATCTCTATTATGAACGAGCGCCCGCCCGGGCGGCAGGAGGTGGACACCTTCCTGATCGGTGAGGACAAGCGGGAGCGGATGCAGGGCTTTATCCGCAGGCAGGTGCAGGAGGGTCATCAGGCCTATATCGTCTGCCCCGCCGTGGAGGAAAGCGAGATGGAGGGTGCGGCGGAGCTGAAAAACGTCACCGCCTACGCAAAGCAGCTGCAAACAGAGGTATTCCCCGACCTGCGCATCGGGCTGGTGCACGGCAAACTCAACGCCAAGGCAAAAGAGGCTGCCATGGCCGCCTTCTCAGCCGGGGAGACCGATATTCTGGTCGCCACCACGGTGATCGAGGTGGGCGTGGACGTGCCCAACGCCACGCTGATGGTCATAGAAAATGCTGACCGGTTTGGCCTCTCCCAACTCCACCAGCTCCGGGGCCGGGTGGGCCGGGGCAGGGCAAAGTCCTACTGCGTGCTGCTCTCCGCCAGCCGCTCCACCGAAACCCGCCAGCGGCTGAAGGCGCTGTGCGCCACCAACGACGGTTTCAAAATCGCAGAAAAGGACCTGGAGCTGCGCGGCCCCGGCGACTTCTTCGGCTCCCGCCAGCACGGTCTGCCTCAGCTTCAGGTGGCAGATCTGGCCGGGGACACCCGGGTGCTGGCCGAGGCAAAGGAGGCGGCAGAGACTCTGCTGGCCGACGATCCGGAGCTGGAAAAGCCGGAAAATCAGCCGGTGCTGAAGCATATCCGCACACTGTTCGAGGAAAACCCGGACATTTTCAATTAAGTGACACTGCAACTATAATATAAAGGAGAATGCACCATGGAAAACAAATACCTTGACCGGGCCAAAGCCCTGCGGGAGGACCCAAATGTCCACTATAACTGCGCCCAGGCTGTGACCGCCTCCTTCGCCGAGGAGTGCGGTCTGACCCGGGAGCAGGCGGTCAAGCTGGGGGCCCACTTCGGCAGCGGCATGAAAATGGCCGCCACCTGCGGCGCCATCACCGGTGCGCTGATGGTCATTGGCCTGCTGGGCGGCGGCGACGAGGAATATCGGGCCTTTATGACCGCCATGAAGCAGAACCACGAGGGCATGACCGACTGCGGTGATCTGCTGAAAAAGAACGCCGAGCTGGGCCGGGCAAAAAAGCCCCACTGCGACGGCATGGCCTACGAGGCCGTTGAAAACGTGGTCAAAGTGATGAAGCTATGTTAAATCTCACAGAAATGCAGGCATTTCTGTGAAAACACGTTCCGAGTTTCTCAATACGCACAAGCGGGCAGTCCACCTGATGAACTGCCCGCTTCTCTTTTGTTAAATAAGTGCAGTAAACGCCGCGACCGCCGCCGGGATGATACTATCGTTAAACTGATAATCCGGCGTGTGGAGTCCCGGCCGCTGCTCCCCCGCCCCGATACCGAAGAAGGCACCGGGGATTTTTTTCAGGTACCAGCCGAAATCCTCGCTCCAGCGCATGGGTTCTTTCAGCTCCTGCTGGGGCAGTCCCGCCTTTGTCCAGCGTGCCCGGGCATCGGCCAGCACGGCGCTGTCGCTGACGGTATCCGGAAAGGCGTCCCTGATCTCAAAGCGCACCTGCATCTGCTCCGCTGCGCACTCCCGCTCCAGCCGCGCACGCAGAAGGGACTCAAACCGCTCCAACGCCTCCAGACTGGTGGAGCGCAGGGTCAGGCAGAGTCTCCCGCTCCCAGCGGACACGCCGAAATTCTCCGCGCCCACCTCCAGCGCCACCACGGTGGACATAAGCAGGCCGTCAAACTCCGACCCCGCCGCTTCACGCCGCAGCTCCGGCAGGTCCAGCACTGCCCGGCTCAGCAGCTCGGCGGGATTTCTGCCCTGCTCCGGGTAGGCGGCATGAGACTGACTGCCCGTCACCTCGGCGATAAATCCCCGGGAAGCGCAGGCAAAAGTGCCCGGGCGGCTGAGGATCGTCCCCGCCGGGAAACCGGGCAGGTTGTGCAGGCCGTAGATGCGGTCAAGATGCAGGCTCTCCAGCGCCAGATCCCGCAGGGGCCTGGCCCCCTCGCCGGTCTCCTCGCTGTTCTGGAAAAGCAGTACCACGTTCTTTTCCGGCTTATGCTCCTCCAGCCAGAGCGCCAGCCCCGCCAGAATGGCGCTGTGACCGTCGTGGCCGCAGCCGTGATACGGGCCGTTTTCTCCGGGGATGGCGTCCACATCCGCCCGGAAGGCCACAGTCTCCGCCCCCGGCCGTCCGTGATAAAGGCAGATCATTCGGTTGTCATAACGCCGCAGCTCCAACGAGGTGTGAGAACACAGAAACTGCTCCAGCAGCGCCACCGAGTCCGTCTCCTGTCCGGAAAGCCGGGGCGTCTCATGGAGCCGCGCGCGCAGGGCCTTGATCTCTTCCAGCATATCAATCACCTTTTCTCTGTAATGATTTAAATGATTGTAGCACTTTCTTGCATTTTGGAATAGCCCCCGCCAAAATTTATGCTATAATAACCCTATTACCACCGGGTTTAGCGGAATTTAATGTTGAAAATATAAGGAGTGTTTTCCCATGAGCCAAAACTGGAAACAGGAGACGAACTGCATTCAGGCCGGTTACGCCCCCAAGAACGGCGAACCCCGCATGATCCCCATCGTACAGAGCACCACATTTAAATATGATTCCTCCGCCCGCATGGGTGCGCTGTTTGATCTGGAGGAGAGCGGCTACTTCTACACCCGCCTCGCCAACCCCACCAATGACGCGGTGGCCGCCAAGATCGCCGCACTGGAAGGCGGAACCGCCGCCATTCTGACCTCCTCCGGTCAGGCCGCCAACTTCTTCGCCGCCTTCAACCTCTGCTCCGCCGGAGACCATATCGTCTCCTCCGCCACCGTCTACGGCGGCACCTTCAACCTCTTTGCCGTCACTATGAAGCGCATGGGCATTGAGTGCACCTTTGTAGATCCCGACTGCTCCGACGAGGAGCTGGAGGCCGCCTTCCGCCCCAACACCAAGATGGTGTTCGGAGAAAGCATCGCCAACCCCGCCCTCATCGTGCTGGATATTGAGCGCTTTGCCAGGGCCGCCCATGCCCATGGCGTGCCGCTGGTCATCGACAACACCTTCCCCACCCCCATCAACTGCCAGCCCATCAAGTGGGGCGCCGACATCGTGACCCACTCCACCACCAAGTATATGGACGGCCACGACGCCACTGTGGGCGGCGTCATCGTGGACAGCGGCAATTTTGACTGGATGGCCCACGCCGACAAGTTCCCCAGCCTCACCACCCCGGACGAGAGCTACCATGGCATCACCTACGCCGAAAAGTTCGGCCAGGCCGGTGCCTTTATCACCAAGTGCACCGCTCAGCTCATGCGTGACCTGGGCTCCATCCCCGCCCCCATGAACAGTTACATTCTGAATCTGGGGCTGGAATCCCTCCATGTCCGCATCCCCCGCCACTGCGAAAACGCCCTGAAGGCCGCTCAGTTCCTCGCAAACCATGAGAAGGTGGCCTGGGTAAACTACGCCGGACTGCCCGGAAACAAATACTATGAGCGGGCCAAAAAGTATATGCCAAACGGCACCTGCGGCGTGATCTCCTTCGGCGTCAAGGGCGGCCGGGCCGCAGCGGAGCAGTTTATGGCCGGACTGAAGCTGGCCATGATCGCCACCCATGTGGCCGACGCGCACACCTGCGTGCTCCACCCCGCCTCCTCCACCCACCGTCAGATGACCGACGAGGAGCTGATCGCCGCCGGCGTCCAGCCGGATATGATCCGCCTGAGTGTGGGCATCGAGAATGCCGACGACATCATCGCCGACCTGGCACAGGCACTGGAGCTGATCTGATCTCACGAAAAGCAACCGTTTCAGTAGGTATTATGGCCAAATTGTGTTATATTTTTCTTGCCAACTCTAGGCAGTATGCTATAATAGGATTGAGTTTTGAGGAAAACCAAATACTTATTTATCGTATGAGGTGAGGAAAATGAATCAGCAATTCTCCCATGTCCTGTCCCCGATCCGCGTCAACGGTACGCTGTTTAAAAACCGCATCATCGTGGCGCCCATCACCCCCCACTCCTCCAGCAATGGCGAGCTCTATCCCAACGAGGACGCCATGACTTACTTTGAGAACCGCGCCAAGACCGGCGCGGCAGTGGTCTACTGCGGCGGCACCAAGGCCGTCGACGTGATGGATGACGGTGAGCACTGCACCTGGGACACGGTGGCCTTCAACCACAAAAACCGCCTGTCCCTGCTGGCCGCCCGCATCCACGCCCACGGCGCAAAGGCCGGCATGGAGGTTATGGGCCTGCTGCCCTGCACCTGGCGTCCCGGCCCTCCGCTGGGCTGCTCTGACGGCGACCGCATGATGCAGTCGCCCCCCATCACGCAGGAGATCAATCACGAGGAGATGGAGCGCTATAAACAGGCCACCGCCGAGATGTGCGGCAACCTGCTGGAGTGCGGATTTGACTCTCTGCTCTTCCACTTTGGTCACTCCATCCCCGTGGCCCAGTTTCTGAGCCCGTTGACCAACCGACGCACCGATGAGTACGGCGGCTCCACCGAGAACCGCTGCCGCTATCTGGTGGAGATCCTCGACGCCTGCCGCGCCGCCACCAAGGGCCGCATGACCTTTGAGGTGCGTATGTCCGCCACCGAGTTTGCCGACGGCGGCATCGACGTGGAGGAGGGCATCCGCATTGCTTCCATTCTGCAGGATCACTGCGACATTATCCAGGCCTCCTGCGGCATGGTCACCGAGAAGTACATGACCTGGACCCATCCATGTCAGCATATGGGCTACCACCCAAACCTGTGGCTGGCCGAGGCCTTCAAGAAGTCCGGCAAGATCCACAAGCCCGTCACCGCCGTCGGCGGTCTGGAGAGCCTTGAGGCTGCTGAGGAGGCCATTGCCGCCGGCAAGTGCGATTTCTTCGCCGTCTGCCGCCAGCTCATCGCCGACCCGGACATGATCCACAAGGCCATCGACGGCCACGCCGACGATGTGGTGCCCTGCATCAAGTGTATGCGCTGCCATGACTCCGACTGCTACGCCCACCTGTTCCGCTGCGCCGTCAACCCGCTGGTCGGCTATGAGACCTGCGCCGAGCAGATGTTCTCCGCCGCACCCGCCAAGCAGAAGCGTGTTGCCGTCATCGGCGGCGGCCCTGCCGGTATGAAGGCTGCCATCACTGCCTTTGACCGCGGCCATCAGGTCACGCTGTTCGAGAAGGCTGACCATCTGGGTGGTGCGCTGGAGTTCTCCAAGTACGTCCCCTTCAAATATGCCCTGTGCTCCTATAAGGACTACCTGATTGCGCAGGTGGGCAAGCGCGGCATTGACGTGAAGCTGAACACCGAGGCCTCCCCCGCCATGCTGAACGGCAAGTTTGACGCCGTACTGATCGCCGTGGGCGCCGAGCCGCTGATGCTCCCCCTGCCCGGCTTCAACACCGAAAACGGCATCGTTGCCACCGATGCTTACGGCCATGAGGATACGCTGGGCCAGCACGTCATCGTGATCGGCGGCGGCCAGGTGGGCTGTGAGACCGCCCTCCATCTGGCGGACAAGGGCATTGACGTCTCCATCATCGAGATGCAGGACTCCCTCTGCCCCGAGGCCTCCAAGACCTGCGCCGACGAGATCCGCATCCTGCTGGACGAAAACAGCCACTTCACCGCCATTCTGGGTGCCAAGTGCAAGTGCGTTGAGAAGAACGCCGTCACCTATACCGATGCCGAGGGTGCAGAGCACACTGTGAAGTGCGACACCGTGATCCTCGCCGCCGGTATGCGCGCCAAGTCCGCACTGGCGGACAGTTTCGCCACCGGGTGCGACGTGCCCGAGTGGGCCGAGATCGGCGACTGCGTCCGCGCCCGCACCGTGGAAGAGGCCACCGCAGAAGCCTATAACGCCGCTATGGAGTTGTAAGGCGGCTGAAAAACAAATCATCCCGAAAATGAGCCGGGCCGCACATTGTGCGGCCCGGCTTTTGCAGATCTTACAGACAAATTCGGGTTTGTGGGTTTGATGGGCACTTAACCTCTGGGTGAGCTGGCTGCGCCATAGGCGCAGACTGAGAGGGCCTTTTGCGCACTTGCCAGTGAATCGCCCTCTCAGGCGCTTCGCGCCATAGGCGCAGACTGAGAGGGCCTTTTGCGCACTTGCCAGTGAATCGCCCTCTCAGGCGCTTCGCGCCATAGGCGCAGACTGAGAGGGCCTTTTGCGCACTTGCCAGTGAATCGCCCT
>CALEQS010000071.1 GCA_937907975.1 uncultured Clostridia bacterium
GCAGAGCTTCAATTCCGGCAGATACAGCCGGTAACCCCGTTTTTTGCACAGCTTAGTCAGGTCACTGCGGATACGGGAATTGGCCGCCACACCGCCGGCAGCGACGATTTTGCCATACCCCTTGAGCTGAGCGGCGTGGTCGATGCGTGGGATCAGCGTATCACTGATCGCCGCCGCAAATGAGGCGGCAAAGGAGGGCAGATCCAGTTCTTCCCCCTTCTGACCGGCATTATGGATCAGATTGAGCGCCGCTGTTTTCAGTCCGGAAAACGACATATCCATCGGTGCATCGGTCACATGGCTGCGGGGCAGGATATACTTGTGATCGTCCCCGCCCTGGGCCAGCCGATCCATCGGTGCACCACCGGGATAGCCGATGCCAAGTACGCGGGCCACTTTATCGAAGCACTCCCCTGCCGCATCGTCCCGGCTGACGCCCATCAGGGTGAGGTCGGTATAATCCCGTACATCGACGATCAGCGTATTGCCGCCGGACACACACAGTGCCACAAAAGGCGGCTCCAGGTCCGGGTGGGTGATGTAATTGGCGGCGATGTGGCCGCGGACATGATGCACCGGAATAAAGGGCACATTCAGGGCGTAGGACACCGCCTTGGCAAAGTTGACGCCGACCAGCACTGCACCGATCAAGCCGGGGGCACAGGTCGCCGCTACGGCATCAATGTCTTTTCGAGTGATGCCAGCCTCGTCAATGGCCCGCTGGGCCAGCAGACTGATAGCCTCCAAATGTTTTCTGGATGCGATCTCGGGCACTACGCCGCCATAGATCGTATGCATTTCAATCTGAGAGATGATCGCATCTGACAGCACTTCCCTGCCGTCGCGGACAACAGCCACCGCTGTCTCATCGCAGGAGGATTCTACGGCCAAAATAATCATGCTTCCACCTTCTTAAAATACCGGGTCATCAGGAGAGCATCCTCTTTCGGATCCTCGTAGTAATTTTTCCGCCGTCCGACCTCTTCAAAGCCATATTTATGGTACAGAGCGATCGCCGCCTCATTGGATGCGCGGACCTCCAGCGTCAGGAAGGCCAGTTCATGGGCCTGCGCAAAGCGGACGAACACATCCAGCAGTGCGGAGGCAACCCCATTTTTTCGGAACTGGCTGCGCACCGCCACATTGTTGATATAGCCCTCATCCAGCACCACAGTCAGCCCTGCATATCCGATGGCACGGCCATTGTCGGCCTCAGCCACAATAAAGGACGCAGACATATCATCCAGCTCATCGCGCAACATCTGCTCTGTCCACGGTTTGGAGAAGCACTCTCGCTCTATCGCCGCCACATCGGCAATATTCTCATTTGACATGGGGACAAGTTTATAATGCATCGGCTCCTGCGCCGGGATCGTGCCGGTCACACGCTTAAATTCACTCATAATATACTCCTTAATGGGCGTCTGCCCAGCTCTTGCCTACATGCGCCTCAGCCAGCAAAGGGACAGAGAGACTGACCACCCGCTCCATTTCCTCCTCCAGGATTTGGGCTACCCGTTCACCTTCCGTCTGAGGGCATTCCACAATCAGTTCATCGTGTACCTGGAGGATCAGTTTTCCTTCCATGTGCTCCGCATTCAGCCGGCGAGATACCGCCAGCATGGCCTGTTTTATAATATCCGCCGCAGTGCCCTGAATCGGCATATTAAGTGCAACGCGCTCACCAAAGGAGCGCAGATTATGATTAGAGGACTTCAATTCTGGCAGCCAGCGGCGGCGGCCCATTAGGGTGGAGACATAGCCGTTTGCCTTTGCCTGCTCTACGATCTCTTTTTGGTAGCGGTGCACACCGGAATACTTTGCAAAATAGCGGTTCATATAGGCTTTCGCTTCCTGCATGGACACACCGATGTCACCGGCGAGAGAAAACTCCGAAATGCCATAGACGATACCGAAATTGACTGCCTTGGCGGAAGATCGCATTTCCTTTGTCACTTCGTCCAGCGGCACGCCCATGACCTGAGAAGCGGTGATGGCATGGATGTCCGCACCGGTGCGGAAGCCCTCCTGCATCGCCTTGTCATCTGCAATATGTGCCAGCAGGCGCAATTCGATCTGGGAGTAGTCCGCATCGACCAGCACCCGGCCCTCCGGAGCCAGAAACATCTTGCGCATCTCGGCTCCCAGCGGCGTTCTGACCGGAATATTCTGCAGATTGGGCTCTGTAGATGACAGGCGGCCGGTTGCAGTGACAGTATTCTGAAACACAGTATGGATGCGGCCATCCGGAGCGATTTCCTTTTCCAGTCCGTCTACATAAGTGCTCTTGAGCTTGGTGTATTTGCGGTACTCGAGAATGAGGTCAATAATTGGGTGGTAGGGGCGCAGCTTTTCCAGCACTTCCGCGTTGGTGGAATAGCCACGTTTGGTCTTTTTCAGCGCGGGCAGATTCAGCCTTTCAAACAGCACCTCGCCCAGCTGTTTGGTGGAGTTGATGTTAAATTCGCCACCAGCCAGTGCGTAGATCTCTGCCTGCGTCTCGTCAATGCGCTTGGCAAGCATCTCACCAAAGTCTTTGAGCGCCTGGCGGTCCACATAGACGCCCGCCAGTTCCATCTCTGCCAGTACACGGCACAGCGGAAGCTCCAGCTCATAGAGCAGTTTATCCATGCCGAGCTCGTGGATCTTCGGCTCCAGCACGCCGTAGAGCTGATAGACAAGGGCGGTGTGCGCACGGAGCACCGTCAGCGCTTCGGTCTGATCTGCCAGCGGTGCAAATGCATCCGGGGCAGTATAGGCCTTTGCATCCGCAAACTCCTGATTGAAGTAAGTCATTCCTAGCTTGGGTAGTTCAAAACTGGCATCCGTGGGCGCGAGCAGATAAGCCGCCAGAGCTGTATCAAATATGAATCCCTCTGCCGGATATTCCGCCGCAAGCAGAGCATGGGTGGCCTCCTTGACCCGGTGGGCCACGATCCGAATAGACCCGTCAAACAGCCC
>CALEQS010000072.1 GCA_937907975.1 uncultured Clostridia bacterium
AGTGATTCAGCTTCTCGGGTTCATCTGTAAGAAAAAGTGCTCCTCAAGTGAACTTATGTATTGTACTATTTCCAGTACAAATTGTCAAGCTTTTTTCGACTTTTTGAAAAAGCACTACGCTATCTTATATTGTAATAATGTTCTATCTAGTTGAAACCCTTGACCACAAACAGCGTTGCTCCACTGGCCTGCGCCGCCTGAATACCCGTAGGCGAATCCTCAAATATAATTGTCTGTTCCGCTGTCACACCGAAATGCTCCATTGCCATAAAGAATCCCTGCGGATCTGGTTTGGCCTTTGTCACATTCTCCGCCGTCAAAATCAGGTCAAAACTGTCCCGCTCTCCAAAACGGGTCAATATATCTGTACTGTTGGCTCTGCTCCCCGCCGTCACCAATGCAGTATGATATTCCGGCCGCATCAGATGGATCAGACGAAACAGATGCTCATTCTTGACGGCATAGTTCAAATAGGCCACATAGCACGCTTTTTTCTCCCGATGGATCTCCCGCAGCTCCTCATCAGACGCCCCGGGTGCCAGCAGAGGGCCAAAATAACCATAGTCATGACCAAAGCACTCCTGGCAGAAGAAATCAAGTTCCGGATGATACCCCCGCGGAGCCAGCACCTGCTGATAGGCCAGAAAATTGACCCGCGTCGTATCAAATAGGGTGCCGTCCAAATCAAATATCGCCAGCTGTTTCATCGCTATCCCGCCCTTCGTCGGTATTGTACCATCCCCCACCGCCGCTGGCAATTGACAATTCACTTCGCTCGACCTATGATAATCTGCAAAGGAGGTGGACATATGAAACTGACGCCAAAAGAACGCGGTGACCTGCGCAGGCTGCTGAAAGGCACAGCGGATGATCCGACTGTCCAAAAAATGCGGCTGTTTACCCAGCACGGCTCCATCTCCACCTATCGCCACTGCGCCGACGTGACCCGGATGTGCTTCTGGCTCAACCGCCGGCTGCATCTGGGCGCAGACGAGCGCACACTGGTGCGGGGTGCATTTCTCCATGATCTTTACCTTTATGACTGGCACGACAAAGATCCGAGTCACAAGTGGCATGGCTTCCACCATGCGGACAAGGCACTGGAGAACGCATCTGGACAGTTCCACCTCAACCGAAAAGAAAAGCAGATGATCTACTGCCATATGTGGCCGCTGAACCTGACACGGGTGCCAAAAAGCCGTGAGGCGCTGATCCTCTGTGTAGCCGACAAGCTCTGTGCCCTGCGGGAGACATTTCTCTACCGAAATGCAGGGCAAAAAAATAAAAAATAAAAAAATAAAACCGCCCGGCGGCGGCACATACTTATATGAATAACACAACCCCCATCCGTCCAGCGCGGATGGGGGTTACTGCTGGTGGTTCTTAGTATCTAACATCAATTGTTTACCTCTCTTTCTATTGATTTGCAGCTAGGTCGAAGTTTTCATCGCCAGTCTACCAGATTTTCGGTCCAAATACCTCGTGTTTCCTCTTGACGCGCTCTGCGCTTCGCTGTACTCACAGCTTGGATTGGGTTCTGCCGATTTGGCTCTTGCGTTTTTACTTCCGCTTGCATTCAGTTTTTAGAAGGTGGTGAGTTTCCTGTTCATTGGACTCATTCCTTTCTGTGACTATAAGATAGCACACCCCTATGAAAACGTCAACCACTTTTGTGAATATCATTTATTAAAGACGCGGTAGGCAGTTTTTATTCCAAGTTTTTGCAGCAGTCTATGCTTCGTTCCTCACCCCATATGCCGCAACTTTCGTAAAATTGCCCCATGGCCTGCTTCAGCACTTGCGTTTTGGGGCGTATCCGATATAATAAACGCAGAAAGCAAACCGAGAGGATGAACTCAGTCATGGCAGACACCTTGGAAATGAACGTGATTGCCCATATCCGCACCGACTTCCCCACCAAGTTCGGCATTCCGCGCCAGAGCGGTGTCGTGGAGGAAGCCATGGGCGCGGTGATATTTGAGCCGGAATATCGTAATCCAGACGCCCTGCGCGGACTGGAGGACTTTTCCCACCTCTGGCTGATCTGGCAGTTCTCTCAGACAGTGCGCAAAAACTGGTCCCCCACGGTGCGGCCGCCCCGACTGGGCGGCAACACCCGAATGGGCGTATTTGCCACCCGTTCCCCATTCCGGCCCAATGCCATCGGATTAAGCTGCGTCAAACTGGTGCGGGTCATCCCACGCAGCCCGGACGGCCCGGTGATCGTAGTATCCGGCGTGGATCTGATGGACGGCACGCCGATCCTGGACATCA
>CALEQS010000073.1 GCA_937907975.1 uncultured Clostridia bacterium
CGCGTGGATGTTGATGCCGTTCTTGGCGGAAATTTCGGGGGCGTCCATGGCGGGCAGGCCGATGATGTTCTCGATCTCCTCCTTGACCCGGTGGGGGTCGGCGGCGGGCAGGTCGATCTTGTTCAGCACCGGCAGGATCTCCAGATCATGGTCGAGGGCGAGATAGGTGTTGGCGAGGGTCTGCGCCTCCACGCCCTGGGAGGCGTCCACCACCAGCACCGCGCCCTCACAGGCGGCGAGGGAGCGGCTGACCTCGTAGTTGAAGTCCACATGGCCCGGCGTGTCGATCAGGTTGAGCATATAGGTCTCGCCGTCGTCCGCCTGATAGCGCAGGGTGACGGCCCGGGCCTTGATGGTGATGCCCCGCTCCCGCTCCAGATCCATGTTGTCCAGAAGCTGGTTTTCCATTTCCCGGGCTTCAACCGCGTTGCACTGCTCAATGAGCCGGTCAGACAGGGTGGATTTGCCGTGGTCGATGTGGGCGATGATGGAGAAATTGCGAATCTTTGTGGGATCGATCATAGGGAACCTTCCTCCTTGGAGTCAGAATAGAGTGCGTCGGATTCGGCGGGGGTCAGCGGGGACTCCAGCTGGAACATTTCATTATAAGCGGCGTTTTCCGCCAGATTCTGCCGGGCCGTCCGGTGGCCCACCAGTGACAGCAGACGGGTGAGCGACTGCACGCGCTGGGGCCCATAGCGCTCCTCCATGGCGTCGGGCAGGAGCTCGGTCAGCTTTCGGCCGGATTCTCTCAGCTGCTTGGTGGCCAGGATATACTGGGCGCGCACCCAGGTCATGTCGCTGACCACTGCGCCGGAATCAAATGCCTCGTCGGCGAGGGAAAACCTCTCCGGAACGTAGTCGTCGGAGACGCGCACCAGGTGCCGCAGCAGCTCATAGAGCACCTCGCTGAGGTAGATGCTGGCATAGCAGAACACATTGGGATCGTAGCAGCGGCTGAGCAGGTCGAGGATGATGTCCAGCGTGTTGCGGATGTCCTGCTCCGTCTCCCGGGCGTACTGACTGGGGGCGACGGCTTTGAGCGGGTTTGGCTGACGGGCGGTGTCCCGGCGCCCGAGCAGCAGGTCGCAGGACACATGGTAATAATCGGCGGCACGGACCACAAAATCCAGTCCCGGCTCCCGGATGCCCTTTTCATAGTGGCTGAGCAGAGCCTGACTGACCTGAAGGTCGGCCGCGGCCTGCCGCTGGCTGATGCCCGCGGCCCGGCGCAGCTGGGCAAGCTGGAGTGCAAATGCAGTGCTCATGGACGGCCTCCTTTACAGAAAGAGTAAATTTTAATTAGTATAACATGAATTATACAGAAAGTATAGTCCTAAAATGCTTGACAGGGAGAATTAACTGTATATACTGTATATATACAGATATGAGAGCCGATGTCATTCTGAGGCCGTGGGCCGAAGAATCCTGCAGCACCGATGTCCGACGGTCCGCATGGCGGCTGTAGAAGCAGGTGTTTTAAGATCCTTCGCTTCGCTCAGGATGACAGTAAAACGAGGGGATTTCAGGTTTAGACTTGCCTCTCCCTTTGGGAGAGGTGGCACGGCGTCAGCCGTGACGGAGAGGGCGATGCACTGGCATGTCTGCGCAAGGCCCTCTCAGTCTGCGTCTGCGGCGCAGCCAGCTCTCCCAGAGGGAGAGCCAGGTTTAGTGCGGTACCGACTTAAAAGTTCCTCCCAAAGGAGTTGACCCCATGAACATTCTGATCCGAAATACCGGCGGTGTGCCGATCTATGAGCAGATCTTTACCCAGCTCCGGGACGAGATCTGCTCTGGCACACTGCTGCCGGGGGAGGCGCTGCCCTCCATCCGCTCGCTGGCCCGGGATCTCCGGGTGTCGGTCATCACGACGAAGCGCGCTTATGAGGAGCTGGAGCGCGCCGGGTATGTGGTGACCGTGGCGGGCAAGGGCAGCTTTGTGGCCGAGCGGGATCTGGAGCTGGAGCAGGAGGCCCGGCTCCGGGAGATCGAGTCGCACCTGAGCGCCGCCGCAAAACTGGGAAAAAAATGCGGCATCACCGAGCCGGAGCTTGTGGAAATGCTCCGCTTACAGTGGGAGGAGTGAGTGCAGATGAGTGAAAATGCCATTGAGCTGCGCCATGTGAGCCGCAGCTTCGGAGATTTTGGCGTCTCCGATTTGAACCTGACCCTGCCCGGGGGCTGTATTCTCGGCCTGATGGGCGAAAACGGCGCGGGCAAGTCCACCACCATCCGCCTGCTCATGGACACGCTGCGCCGGGACGGCGGTGAGATCTTCGTGCTGGGTGTGGACAATACCACGCCGGAATTTCAGCGCGTCAAGCAGGACATCGGCGTGGTGCTGGACGAGGCCCGCTTTCCGGAGACGCTGAACGCCCGGGAGCTGGAGCAGGTGCTGGCGCTGACCTTTACAAACTGGGAGAGCGACACCTTCCACCGCTATATGGACCGCTTCCAGCTGCCGGAGAAGAAGCTGTTCAAGGACTTCTCCCGGGGCATGAAGATGAAGCTGGCCATCGCGGCGGCGCTGAGCCACCGGGCCCGGCTGCTCATTCTGGACGAGGCCACTGCCGGGCTTGACCCCATCGTCCGGGACGAGGTGGTGGAGGTGTTCCGGGAGTTTGTCTGTGACGACGACCACTCCATTCTGATCTGCTCCCATATCGTCAGCGACCTGGAGAAGCTGTGCGACTACGCGGGCTTTCTCCACAAGGGCCGCCTGCTGTTCTGCGAGGAGAAGGACGCGCTGCTGGAGGGCTGCGGCCTGCTGAGCTGCACCGCCGGTCAGCTGGCCGAGCTGGAGCCCGGCGCCGTGCTGGGCAGCGTGCGCTCGCCCTATGGGGCGGTGGCGCTGGTGCGGCGCGACGGCGTGCCCGCCGGGTTCGAGCTGGAGAAGCCCACGCTGGAGGACATCATTCTGTTTCAGGTGAAGGGGGAGAAGCACGCATGAAAGCGCTTTTGTGGAAAGATATATGCCTGCTGCGGCGTCAGCTGCGGCTGTTCATCATCGCCGTACTGGTGTTTGCGGTGATCCCGAACAGCTATGTCCAGCTGTTTGCGGTGGCCTATGCCTCCATGCTGCCCTATAACACCATCGCACTGGACGAACAGAGCCACTGGGATCAGCTGGCCGCCATGATGCCCTACTCCGACCGGGACGTGGTGTTCAGCAAATACCTCATCGGCTGGGGCGGCTGTCTTGCCGCCGGTGTACTGGCACTTGCCGCCGGTGTGGTGGAGCGGCCCTTCTTTACCGGTGCGGCGGCGCCGCAGGCGGTACTGGCGATCCTGTGCGTCGGGCTTATCATGGTGGCGGTCTCCATGCCCGTACTGTTCCGCTTCGGCGTCGCAAAGGGACGGTTCGTGATCGTCATTATGGTCATGCTCATCTGCGGCTGTGCCGGCGCAGCATCCGGGGTGGTCTCTGACACGGACGCTGTACGGCTCTCCGGCGGCGCACTGCTGCTGGCCGCCGTGACCACCGTGGCCGCAAACCTCATCTCCGTCCCCATCGCCGCCAGACTGTACCGCAGAAAGCGGGAGGGATGAGGGGAGTAAATTGGGGTTTGTAGGTTTCCTCCGAAAGGCTTCCCCTTGGGGAGTGAGCCCGAAACAGAAATGCGCC
>CALEQS010000074.1 GCA_937907975.1 uncultured Clostridia bacterium
CAGGCTGTCCTGATTGAGGGCATCCTTACCGGCAATGATCTCCAGCAGACTGTCGATAATGCCGGTGAGCATATAGCAGGCCATAATGGCAATGTTGACATCCGGGTCTTCGTCGGCGGCCAGCAATACCTGAAAGACGGTAAAGTAGACCATTGACAGCAGCGACGCAATGCCGCAGACGATGTGAAGGCCGCTTGCCGCCTTCAGCAGGGGATGAGTTTTCATAGTGAGGTTACGCTTCCCTTCGTGGTTTGATGTGCGGCGCTCAGATCAGACCGGCAATGCCCAGTGCGGACTGGTTCAGCCGCATCAGGTTGGCCACCTTTTTGCAGTCACCCAGCATATAGAAGCAACCCTTGGCCTCGGCATAGGTCATGGCCTCGTCGGTCTTGGACTTCATGCCGGCGGAGATGACCACGCTGTCGGCCTCCACCAGATGCTCCTGCCCGTCCGAGTCCACATAGGTGACGCCTTCGGGAGAGATCCTGGTGACCTTGGCGTTGGTGGTCATGACCAGACCGTGCTCGTCCTCGTCCCGGGTCCATGCCCGAATGAACAGAGAGCGATAGTGGGTGGGGGTGCAGTCGGCAGCCAGAGTGTCGGTCATTTCCAGAACGGTGACTTGATGACCGTTTTCGCTCAGGTGCATTCCGGTCTCGACGCCGATCTCACCGCCGCCGACAATCACGACGCGCTTGCCCAGCTTGTCCATGTTGTCATAGGCGGCCACAGCGGAGATGACATTGGGGCCGTCGATGCCGGGGATGGGGGGCATGGCGGGGGCGGAGCCGACAGCGGCAATGACATAATCATACTCCTCGCGGTTCAGTTGGTCAACCGTGGGGGCGCAGTTCAGATGCACATTGACGCCGTGCTTATAGGTCTGATGGATCAGATAGTTTTTGTAGTCCCGCAGCGGCCACTTGAACCAGACGTGGTCGGCGCAGTTGAGCAGACCGCCCAAGCGCTCGCTCTTTTCGTACAGATCCACCTTGTGTCCGCGTTCGGTCAGCATAATGGCCAGCCGCATACCGGCGGGGCCGCCACCGACGATGCCGACGCGCTTGACTCCGTCGGGGGCGTCAAACATGCGGTCGATCTTGTGCTCGTAGCTCCAGGTCGGGTTGACGGAGCAGGCGTCAATCCAGGGATCGTGGGCGCCGGAGCGGTGGCACTTGTTGCAGCGCAGGCAGGGGGTGATGTCATCCGGGCGGCCCTCGTAGACCTTCTTGCCGAACTGAGGGTCGGCGATAAAGGCACGGGCCATGGAGATCAGATCTGCCTTGCCCTCGGCGATGATGGACTCCATGTCGTCGGGGTCGGTGTAGCCGCCCATGGTCTCGATGATGACCCGGTTGGGGCGGTCGGCGATTCCGGCGCGGATGGCGGCGCAGGCCTCGGCGTAGGGCATTTTTGGCTCGAACTGGGTGACATGGCGGGGGTCGATCTCGTCGCCGTAGACGCCGACGATGTCCGCCAGACCCTCCAGCATTTTGCATGCCTCAATGGCGTCCTCCAGTGTCCAGCCGCCCTCCTGGGCCTCGGGCACGGTGATATTAGTGGAGATCAGGAATTCCTTGCCGCAGGCTTTCTTGACGGCGCGGCACACGTCCATGATGAAGCGCATCCGGTTTTCCAGACTGCCGCCGTACTCGTCTTTGCGCTTATTGGTCAGCGGGCTCAGAAAGCGGGTGTTGCCGATGATAATGCCGTCAATGCCGAGGCTCTTGAGCAGCAGCGCCTGATCAACCGCCAGCTTGGCGGCATCCTGCAATACCTCCTTGGGATAGGGCTTGGAGTAATGCTGGCCGAACATCTCGCAGAAGGGATCGCCCATGATGTACATACTGAGTACGCCGTCGGATACGTCGTAGAACTCCGGCGCCTCGCCGGGCTTGAAGGAGGAGCCGACGGTCATGGGCAGGTTGAGCATCAGCGGCGCAAGGCATAGGGAGTTATAAAGATGGATGCCGTCGGCCACCTGACATACATAGTGCTGGTTGAAGTTGTTGGAGACGTTATAAGGGGGCATATAGTGGTCGCCGGGGACGCGGGAGGCGAACTCAATGCCGGGGAAGCAGACAATGGCCGCGCCGTTGCGGGCTTTGTTGATAAAATGGGTGATGACGTTTTCGGTAGGATATTCCTCGGGGCCCTGGATAAAGTGTTTTTTATAGTTGGCGGCGGTCATGCGGTTTTTGACCACGCGGGTACCCACCTTCAAGGGGGAAAGCAGGTGCGAATACTTGTTGCTCACAAAGATCATCCTTTCATGTATGTCACTTTTGTATTTTACGTTCCGCGGTGTGCGCGAACTGATCTTAACTGCACCTATTCTACAACAGGAAAAATTGGAATGTCCAATTCCAAAAACGGGACTGCCTATCCGATTTTTGGATGTTTCGCACAAAAGACATGAAATAAACGCCGGTTGACTATGCAAAATTGGCACAGAACAATCCGCTCAGAGGGATTGTACCCGACCGTCAGCGTTGCTATGATGGAGGCATCAGAAAAGAATGAGGAGGTCATTTTATGGTATTCCTGCCTAAAGTGGACTATCCGTCCACGCCGCAGACTGAGCTGGTGCGCCGGTTCTGCACCAACCATTTCTGGGAGGAGCGCTGGGATGAGCTGTTTGCCCCCGACCTTGTGGTGGATTTTCCCCACGCGCCTCCAGGAATGCTCCAGCATCTGGACCGGTTCGAGTTTGACGCTTTCCGCTTCTGGCTGCGCAATACGGTGCGCGAGCTGGAAAACGTGACGGAGCCCACCATTATTCCGACCACTGACGAGAATGTGGTCTGGGCGGTGCGCTTCACGAAGGGAAAGGTCTACTGGGCGCTGCGGGAGTGCGACTACGCCAATGAGCACGCCGTCATGTTCCGCATTCGCGACGGGAAGATCACCTATATGAAGGATTACTTCAATCCGCTGTCCTTCTACCGTGCGCTGAACATCGAGCTGCCCGCCTTCCGCTATGACCCGGACCCGAACGCAGACAACACCCGTATGCCGGAGGGCGTGCCCTCCAAGCTGACGGTGGAGCAGAATGCCCGGCGGGTCTATGACAACTTCGTCAATCCCATCAACTTTGACAGTTCACTGGAGCCGATCTATGCCAGTGACATCGTTATGGTGTGCCCGAATGTGCCCTATTCCATGCCGGAGGCGTACAGCGGCGTCGATTTTGACATTGAAAACAAGTGGATGTTTGAGATGTGCGTGGATATGGTGGGGCCGGAGACCACGCCCAGCTATCAGTCTCCGGACGGCAAATGGCTGCTGGTGGAGGAGAACTGCTATCTGCGTACCCTGTGGAGCGGGCATGAGGGCCACTACACCCAGCGGGAGCTCTATATGGCCTATCTGGTGGATGGCAAGATCAGTCGCTTCCGGGTGTACTTCAACCCGCTGAACAAGTTTTCGTCTATGAACCAATCCGTGCCCAGTTTCCCGTATTTTAACTTCTAATCGGGAACTTTCACAACCAATTCGATAAATACATACAACGAATCGTATCATGCGAAAAAGAGATTGCAAACACACCTGTCTTAGTGGTAAGTTATTTGTATAAACCGCCGCCGATATGCCAAGAAAACGTTTTAAAATTAGGTATATTGACGAATGACTTGAGGGAGTTGCTTCGTGCCTGAAAAAAGACTCCGGACAGACAGGCGGCACAGGGGAGGGAACCCATCTATTCGAGCCTGCCGGATGGCGATCCGGCGAAACAAGAGAAAAAAAGAGGAGGATTATTGTTATGAGTGATCCTGTAAAAACCACCGCGGTTGTTTCAGAACATCCTTGCGACAAAGCATTTTCCGCAACCAGCATTAAGAACTACATCGCTGCATTCTTCGCTCAGTTCGGCACTCAGGGCATGGCTTACACCCTGTTTTCCAGTTACCTGAGCGTGGTGTTTACCGATTACCTCGGCGTGAACCCCGCAGCCATCGGCATGGTTCTGTCCGTGGGCGTGTTCATTGATATGATCACCGACATCATCATGGGCAACGTCATGGACCGTGTTCACACCAAGTGGGGCAAGGCCCGGCACTGGTTCTTCTGGTCCGCACTGCCCGTGGCCATCTGCGTTGGTTTGATGTTCATGTGCCCCGTCAGCGCCAGCGACAGCGTGAAGGTCATCTGGGCTCTGGTTCTGTACAATGTGTACTGCACCTGTCTGACCTCCGTCCGTCTACCCGCTTTCTCCCTGCCTTCCGTCTGCTCCGATAACTCCCGCACGCGTATGCTGCTGGTTTGGGTTGCCTCCGAGGGCACCAACGTGGCCGCTACCGTGACCGGCTGGATCATCACCCCCATCGTTCAGATCTATCAGGGCAACCCCCTGGCTGGCTGGCGTCTGCTGGGCTGGGTCATGGCCGGTGCCACTCTGGTCCTGCTGATCCTGGCCGGCGCTCTGCTGACTGAGAAGCGCAACGGCTCTGACCTGGAGCGCATCGAGGAAGAGCGCAAGGCTCTGAAGCACACCGAGAAGGCCATGGGCCTCGGCGAGCAGTACAGCTATCTGTTGCGCAACAAGTATTGGCTCCTGTTCCAGGGCGGCGGCCTGTGCAACGGCATGTCCCTTGGCTTCCTGATCGGCTCCATGGGCTACTGGATCCAGCACGTTCTGGTTCCCTCCGGCCTGGCCGGCGACAACCCCATCGGTATGGTTATGACCATCATGAACGTTCCTATGATGGTCGCTCCCTTCCTGATCCTGCCCTTCATCAAGTTTGTCGATGCGAAGAACATCGTCGTCATGTTCATGGGTCTGGGCGCTGTGTTCAGCATCGGTATGTGGGCTGTCGGCCTGAAGATCTGGTGGCTGTTCGTCGTTCTGATGATCCTGCGTCAGTGCGTCGGCTCCTGTGTCAACGGTTCCGTGAACGTCCTGCTGACCCGCGCCATTGACTATGGCGAGTGGAAGTTCGGCGTCCGTCAGGAGGGCGTTGGCTCCTCCTTCAGCTCCGCTCTGAACAAGGTCTCCATGGGCGTTGCTACTGCTGTCCTCGGTTTCGTTCTGGCCAACTCCGGTTACTCCGGCGGCGGCACCGTGGGCGAGAGCACCCAGGCCGCTCTGAACTTCCTGTTCATGGGCCTGCCCGGCATCGCCATGGCTGGCGGCACTGTGTTCTACGGCCTGAGCTTGGGCAGCAAGAAGTGGACCCAGATCCGTGCCGAGCTGGATGAGCGTAACACTGCTCAGCAGTAATTGATCGAACTGCATCGGTTTTGATGTATCCCCGTACCCTTCCCTTGGGGCCATCCTCTCCGGAGGGTGGCTCCTCTCCTTATCACTTAGAGAGTAAGTTTCCCTCAGCAAAACGAAAAAGGAGGTCATTTTTATGTCCAGCACCCGTTACCAGAGTCTGCTGAGCCCCATCAAGGTGGGCAACATCTGGCTGAAGAACCGTCTGGTTTCCTGCACCTCTCTGCCCCACTATATTCAGGGCAATGAGCGCTTTCCAGCAGACTCCATGATTGAGCATATGCTACGCCGCGCCAAGGGCGGCGCAGGCATCGTCACCTGCACCGGCTTTGACGATCCCGCCAAGGTGCCCCCCGCAGAGGACGTCGTGCATTTTCCCATCATTGACCAGTTTGATACCCGCTGCCAGAACTATCTGAGTCAGATGATCGAGGGCCTGCACTACTATGATGCCAAGGCCAATGTGGCCATTATGGTCCAGCCCGGCCCCGGTGTGGACGTGGTGGAGGGCGATCTGCCCGCATTCCTGACCCCTCCCGGATCTCCTCCCATGCATAACCGCCAGATCACCAAGGAGGAGCTGGAGGATCTGGCTAAGCAGTATGCCGAGCAGGCGCTGCTGTTCAAGAAGATTGGTTTCGATATGTGCTCCATCCACTTCGCCTATCGCGGCCCTCTGGGTGCCAAGTTCCTGAGCGCCATCACCAACACCCGCACCGACGAGTTCGGCGGCCCCATTGAGAACCGCGCTCGCTTCCCGCTGATGGTCTACAAGGCCATTCGTGCGGCCTGCGGCCCCGACTTCCTGATCGAGACGCTGGTCTCCGGCGAGGATGGTATGCCCGGCGGCACCACCATTGAGGATATCTGCAAGTTTGCTAAGATGTGCGAGGGCTATGTGGACATCATGCAGCTGCGCGCCCCCGATCTGGATTCCAACCATCCCATCAACTACTGTCTCGAGGAGACCCCGTGGCTGAAGTACGCCGATGCGGTCAAGCAGTCCGGCGCCAAGATCACCGTGGAGACCGTTGCCGGGTTCACCAATCTGGACACCTGCGAGCGCGCCATTTCCGAGGGCAAGGCCGACCTGATCGGCGCCGCCCGGGCCTGGATCTCCAACCCCAACTTTGGCCGCCTGGCCTATGAGGGCAAGGGGGAGGACGTTGTGCCCTGCCTGCGCTGCAACAAGTGCCATGTGGCCACCATCCACGGCCCCTACCTGTCCGTCTGCTCCGTCAACCCTGAGTATGGTCTGGAGCATCAGCTGAAGAAGATGGCCCCCGCCCCCGTGACCGAGCCCCGCAAGGTCGCTGTCATCGGCGGCGGCCCTGCCGGCATGGAGGCCGCTCAGGTGGCCGCCAACCGCGGCCATAAGGTCACGCTGTTTGAAAAGACCGGCGAGCTGGGCGGTCAGCTGATCCCCGCCAGTGTGCCCGACTTCAAATGGACGCTGAAGAACTTCAAGGACTACATGGTGCGCAAGACGCTGGAGAACGCCAACATCGAGGTGCGCTTCAACACCGAGGCCAAGCCCGGCGAGCTCTCCGGCTTCGACAAGGTCATCGTGGCCATCGGCGCTGAGCCCATCATCCTGCCGCTGCCCGGCGTGGGCGACAAGAACGTCATGACCGGCATTGACGCCCTGCTGCATCCCGAGCAGGTCAAGGGCAAAGTTGCTGTCATCGGCGGTGGCGAGATCGGCGTGGAAGTCGGTATGTTCCTCGCCAAGAAGGGCCACCCCTCCACTGTGCTTGAGATGCGCGATATGCTGGCCGCAGATGCCACCCCCATTCACTACTACAACATGGTGCGGGATGCCTGGGAGGCCACCGAGGGCTTCTCCTCCGTCCTCAAGGCCAAGGTCACCAGCATTACCGATGCCGGCGTGACCTACACCGACGAGAATGGTGAGTCCAATATCGTTGAGGCGGACACCGTGATCCTGTCTGTGGGCACTCGCTCCAAGCGGGACGAGGCCTATGCCTTCTATGCGCCCGGTGCGGAGACCACTGTAATTGGCGACGCGCTGGCGGTCAAGACCGTTCAGGGCGCCATGCGTACCGGATATGCCGCGGGCAATAACGCCTGATCCGTTGGCACGGGAAAAGCGAGGTTCTGCGTTTTGACACAATGAGGAAAGCATGAGAATACGGCTCAGGCAGGGTCTGCTTTGACCTTGTCTGAGTCGTTGCTTTGCCGTGAAAGCCCGGAGCGCGGCATTGCCGGCGTGACGGAGTTCCGGGAGGTTCCGGACAAAAAGCAGCAGGCGGGAACCAGAAGTCTCGCCTGCTGTGTTGTATGATTTATTTGCCAGGTTCAGGGCATGATGGAGTTGGCGCCGTCGACGATTACGCTCTGGCCGGAATAATAGCAGGAGTCCGGGCCTGCCAGAAATGCGACCACAGGGGCAATGTCGTTCTCCGGGTCGCCGAAGCGTTTCATGGGGTTCAGATTGACCTGCTTTGCGTACTCCTCTGGGAATTTCTGGGCCCAAGCCTTTGCGGCCGGGGATTCTGCGCCTGGCAGAACGACGTTGACGCAGATGCCGTACTGTCCCCATTCCTTTGCCGCAATCTTAGTCATGCCTCGAATGGCCTCCTTGTTGGAGCCGTAGGCCAGCTGGCCCGCGATGCCAAACATACCGGTGGCGGAGGCAAAGTTGATGATCCGACCCTCGTGCTGTGCCTTCATATAGGGAAACGCGGCCTGCATATAGTTGAGTGCACCAATCACACCGCTCTGCCAGGCTTTGAGCATATTTTCGTAGGTAGTCTCTTCCACCGGAGCGGAGGGAACAATGGCCTGAGCGTTATTGACGACGACATCGACGGTGCCGTATTTCTCGGCGGCGGCCTTTACGACCTCATCCACTCTCGCCCGGTCGGCGGAGTCGCAGGTCATGGTAAAGCCCTCGCCGCCCAGTGCCTTGATCTCGGCAATGGTCTGCTCGATCGGCTCCAGACGGCGGCCGGTTGCGATGACCTTAACACCTCTCTTGGCAAGGCAGAGGGCGATCCCCTTGCCGATGCCCTGTCCGGCTCCTGTCACAATGGCAACTTTTTCATTTAACTGTTTCACACAAAAAAACCTCCTTATGCTGGATAAGGGCTATGAGCAAAACCTGAAAATCACTCATTGTCCTCTGGTGCTTGTAAATTCATTATAGCAGTCCTTATTTGATAAGTCTTGTGTAAAAGCGCGACTCGTTGGTCAAATTTTGTTCTATTTGACAAAGCAGAAGTGTGGATCGTGCGGAAAGTTTGCGCGCCCACTTGTATAGAGTGCACCGAAAATGCTATGATAAAATGATAAATCGGGCATGGAGGCAGAACTTATGACAGTAGTGCAACTGGAATGTGTATTGGAAGCGGCGCGGCAGCAGAATTTTTCCAAGGCGGCCGCAAACCTCTATCTGTCCCAGCCCACCCTGAGCCGCCATATTCAGGCGCTGGAGCAGGAACTGCGGGTGCCGATCTTTGACCGCACGAACAAGAGCGTCCGGCTGACGGAGACCGGACGGGCATTGCTGCCCAAGCTGGAGCAGATGTCTGTCATGTTCCGTACGGCGACGGCGGAACTGCACGAGATCGCAGATCATATCACCGGTCAGCTGAAGATCGGCGTGCTGGCCACAATTTGGACGGACGGCGCAGTCCGGCAGGCGATCCAGCGGTTTCGGCAGGATTACCTGGATGTCACGCTGAACCTGTGCCACCTGACGATCCAGGATTCCTATGCAGCATTGATGGACGGCAGTGTGGATATTCTGCTCAGTCTCGGCACGGTCATGCCGCCGTCGGACAAGACCCGTTTCCTCCGCCTTCCCGGGGAGCGGATGCGCTTGGCGGTGCCGGCGCAGCATCCCAACGTGGGGCGGGCTGACATCATGCCAAAGGAAATATCCACCTATTTTTCTGACCTGAAGTTATGCCTGCTGGACATTGACGAGTTTGAACCTCCGGTGCAGGGCGGGCTGAAAACTGTCTTTACCGATTGCGCCGACATTGAGATCGGTGCGATGTCCGATCAGGATACCCTGATCATGCTGGTCGATGCGGGCTTGGGCATCACTTACATGAATGAGAACTGCATTTTACGCCACGATCCCCATGTGACGATGATCCCGCTGGTGGAAAAGCGCAAAAAGAGCGGGCCGGTCTATATGCAGTCTCTCCCGTCGCTCTACTGGCTGCCAAGCAATACGAACGCCAACCTGAACGCATTCCTGGAGCTGGTCAGCCAGGAGTCCGAATAACAGAAAAAGGCTCACAGTGCAGAAGCGCTGTGAGCCTTTTTTAATAGGGGTCAATGCCGGATCTGAGCGCGACGGAAGAGGTATCCGCCCAGCAGGTCTACTCCAAGGGGCAGAAGGCAGAGCGCAGTCCAGGCAGCGTAAAAAATCACAGAGACCGTTGTTATGGGGGAGAAGTGCAGCATGGGGTCGAACCGCATCAGGGTCTGTCCCAGCAGAAAAGCCATCATGCACAGGGTGATGAGGGTGAAGATGGCGATGACCAGCGTTCGATCCCGGTGGTCAAAGCGGTAGAGGGAGTAGGCGGTGCGGCCCTTCAGCGCTGCGCCCCGGCTCCGCATGGCGTCGGACAGCACCACGATGCTGTCCAACGTCCAGGTCACCATGCCGGAGAACAGCCGGACCCAGTTCCTGCAGCGCTCCGGCAGCCCGCCGGTGCCGCAGCCGATGCCCCGGCGGGCGGCGGCGGTGCGCCGCCACTGGGTCTTGATGCGGGGGACGAGCCGGAGCAGAATGGCCAGGAACAGCGCCAGCTTTGGAGCGATGCGCCCGGCGAGATAGATGGTCTTGTCGGCGGTGAACACCGTGTGCAGGCAGTTCAGCCACACCAGCACGGCGGCAATGGTGCCGCCCAGCATCAGTCCATAGAGCAGGCTTTCCAGTGTGACCTCATTCCCGACCCGGTTTGTCCAGAGCGGCGTGACGCCGAAGTGGTGGTAGCTGGCATACCACAGGGCGAACAGCGCCGCCAGCAGGAGGGCGAGGGCATCAAACCAAAGCGCCTTTGCCTCCTTCAGCTCCATCGACCAGAGCGCGGCGGCGCAGAAGGAAAGGGCGAGGTAGACCGGGTGGCGGAACAGGATCGTCCCGGCCAGCGCGGCGGCGAAAAAACAGAAATTGATGCCGGGATGGTAGTCGGAAAACCTCATTGCCCGCCCTCCAGCATACCATATTTCACCCGGAGCCGGTCCAGCTTATCCAGCAGGGGATTGGCAAACAGCAGCATGGTGAGACCGGCGGCGGTGCCGTGGATCAGGTTGACCGGGATGCCGGAGAGGTAGACCGCCCTGGCGGATGCGGCGGTGATCTCCCCCGTCATGGTGAACAGTGCGCAGGGGTCCAGCAACGGGCCGACGATGAGCAGCACCATGAAAAAGCCAAAGAGGGTGAGCAGGAGGCGGTTTCGCTTCAGTACCCCGAGACGGCTGAGCAGTCCGGCCAGAAAGCCGCCCACGCCGTAGGCGAACATCTGCCACGGCGTCCACGGCCCCTGTCCAAAGAGAAAGTTGCTGACAAAGCCGCTGACTGCCCCGGTCAGAAAGCCCGCCTCTGGGCCGAAAGCGATGCCTGTTATCATAATAATGGCGGTCATGGGCTTGAAGTGGGGGATGGCCGCAAAGGCCGCCCGGCTGGCCACCGCCAGCGCGGAGAGCATGGCCAGCACCACCAGCTCCCGGGCCTGGGGGCGTCTGGCCTCGAACACCAGAAAGAAGGCGCACAGGGTGAGGGCAATGATGAGCAGGCTGGTGAAATACCAGACCTGGCCGCCCAATCGGGGGCAGAAAATGAGCGCCGCCGGGATCAGCAGGAAGAGCAGGATCAGTGTCAGCCAGCTCCGGCGGGGGAGTTTTGCCTTTTTCACAGTCCATTCCTCCTGCACAGCTCGGCCACATCCTCCGCCGTCACCGCGTTGCGGAAGATATGGCGGCTCATCCGGTTAGCGGCGGTGGTATAAAAGCTGTTGTCCGCAAAGAAGCGCCGGGGCGTGTTGACGGTGGTGAGCCGGCCGTCGAAAAACAGCCCCACCAGATCGGCGTACCGGGCGCAGAACTCCACATCGTGGGATACCAGCACCGCCGTGCCGCCCTGGGCGGTGAATTGTTTTAACAGGTTGGCAAATTCGGCCTTAAAGAAGCAGTCCAGCCCCTTGGTGGGCTCGTCCAGCAGGAGCAGCTTCGGGCGGGTGAGCAGTACCTTGCCCAGGGCGGCGCGCTGCTGTTCGCCGCCGGACAGGTCATAGGGGTGGCTGTCCAGCAGATGGGTGAGGTCACACTGGGCGGCGATGCGCTCGATCTCGGCGCTCTGCTCCGCCTTTGGAGCGCCCTCCAGCATTTCGGCCAGTTCCTCCCGCACCGTCTTTTTCACAAAAAGATTTTTGGGGTCCTGGGGCAGAAGGGCCAGATTGCCGCGGAACAGATCTTTTCCCTTCCATTTTTTCAGCGGCACGTCGTCCAGCAATAGCTTTCCCCGGTAGGGCGGGCAGATGCCGCACACCGCCTTGAGCAGGGTGGATTTGCCCGCGCCGTTGCCGCCGAGGATGGCGAACAGACTGCCCTTCGGTACCTGCAGATTTACGTCCCGGAGCACGTCCGGGGCGTTTTTTTCATAGCGGAACCACAGCTCCTTGAGCTCCAGCGCCGGGGGCTCTGATGATTCAGACAGCTCGCGCTCCGGCAGGGCGGGATCAGTCAGCGTTTTTTCGGCCGTTTTTTGGGTCAGCCAGGTGCGTCCGTCCCGGACGGTCAGCGGCACAGCGCCGCCGGTCTCACCGGCGGCATAATAGGCCCGGGCGGGGGCGGGCATGGCGGCAAAGAGGTCACTGCCCGCGGCGTGAAGCGCGGCCACCGTGTTCCGGGGGCTGTCTGCAATGGTGATGCGGCCCTCCTCCATGACGGCGGCCCGGTCACAGACCGGGAGCACATTTTCCAGCCGGTGCTCGGAGAGCAGGATGGTGGTGCCCAGCTCCCGGTTGAGCCGGGCGATGGTGTTCAGAAAGTCTGCGGCGGCGATGGGGTCCAGCTGACTCGTCGGCTCGTCCAGAATGAGCACGTCGGGCTGCATGGCCATGACGGAGGCCAGATTCAGCAGCTGCTTCTGACCGCCGGACAGCTCCGCCACATCCCGGTGGAACCAGTCCTGAATGCCGAAATAGCTGGCCATCTCCGCCACCCGCAGGCGCATGGTCCTCTGGTCACAGCCAAGGCTCTCCAGGCCGAAGGCCAGCTCGTGCCACACCTTGTCGGTGACGATTTGGCTGTCCGGGTCCTGCATCACATAGCCGATGCGCCCGGCCTGTTCCCGGGCGTCTACGTTCTCCAGTGTGCGGCCGTCGAAGCGGATGATGCCGCTTTTTCTGCCATGGGGGGTCAGTACGGTCTTGAGCTGGCGCAGGAAGGTGGTTTTTCCGCTGCCGCTTTTGCCGCACAGGGCCAGATATTCCCCCGCCGCCAGCGCCAGGCTCACGTCCTTCAGACAGGGGGCATCCGGCGCAGTGGGATAGGCAAAGGTCAGATGTTCGATTTCAAAGAGTGCCATTTCAGTTCCTCCCAGAGGTGGAGTGCGGCGGGGATGAGCAGCAGCAGGGCATAACCCGCCAGTGGGATCAGTCTCAACCCGAGGATCGGGGCAAAGTCAAGCGTGGGCAGAAAGTCCGCGCGCATTCCACCAAAGGCAAAATTCACGGCCGTGCACAGCGTCAGCAGCAGGACAGCCCACAGCAGGAGCCGGTCCTTCCGGTGCCATGCGGTGTCCTGATAGCTGGTCACGGCACCGGTGCCATAGCCACGGGCGCGCATGGAGTCGGCGGTGATGACACTGCCCTCCAGCATGGCGCTGGACAGGGCGGACAGGGTGGTCATGCCGGCACCGATGCGCGCGCTCAGCTTGTCGCTGCCGCTCAGCCCCACACATCGCCGCGCACCGGAGAGCTGTCTTGCCCTGCGCCCCACGGCGGGCACCAGCCGGAGCACCATCACCAGCAGGAGGGACAGGGCGGGCAGATGCCGGCCCAGTACGGCGGTGAGCTTGTCCTCGGTGACCACCTGTCCGTAGCAGAAAAACCACAGCAGGGCGGCGGCAAACATTCCCGCCGCCGACGCGCCGTAGCACAGCGATTCCAGGGTATAGGGCCGCCCCAGCAGAGTGAGGAGCGGGTGAGCGCCCCGGGTGTTGAAAAGCGGGTTCAGTGCGGTCAGTGCGAGCATTAAGATGAGAAGAGCACCAAAGGTGCGCCATGCCCTCCGGCTCAGGAGGGCGCGGTAATAGAGTGCCCCGGCCAGCAGAGATACCAGCGTATAGGCCGGGTGGCGCAGGAGCACCGTCCACACCAGCACCGCCAGAAAGAAGATCAGGTTCAGTGCGGGATGCAGGGCGGCAAAGGCGTCTGGATGTTGTCCGCGTGCCACGTCAGGCCCCCACGTCGGCGCCAAGGCCGGTGCAGGTGTAGCAGAATACGATGTTGTCCCCGTCACTGACGGTGTAGCTGGAACAGCCGTAGTTTGGGAACCAGCCGTTCACCTTGTACATCCAGCCGGATTCCGGCCCGCAGTCGAATTCGTAAAGATGGCCGATGCCCTCCACATAATAGCTGCCGTAGGCGGCGGTGTAGCTGGCCTCCAGCTGAAGCCCTGCGGCGGAGCAGGCCCGCTTGAGCACGTCGTAGGCGGAGTCGCCGTCGGAGATGGTGACGGTGGTCTTGGAGAGCAGGACACCGCTGGAGGGCACATAGCCCGCCTTGTCCGGGTCGAGGGAGTCCATATTGTTCAGGATCGTGTCACAGCGCACGGAAATGGTGCAGGTGGACTTTTTCTCCGGTTCCGGTTCGGGTTCAGGGTTCGGCTCCGGCTGCGCGGGCGTGTCCGGCTGGGCCGGGGCTGAGGGCTCCGCCTGAGCGGGGGAGGAGGGAGCCGGATCGGCGGCATTGGCGGTGTCGGAGCCGGCGGAGGCTTGGCCGGTATGACCGGTGCCGTCCGACTTGGTGCCGGCCTCGCCGGACTGGGCAGTTTCCGCGCTTCCGGCGGCGGAGCCGTCCGCCTGCGCGTCGGCATTCTTGCTCGGGTTGACCTGCGCTTCGATGTCGGTCTGCTGTTGGGCCGCCCGGTCGTCCAGCACCTGCTGGAGCTCAGCCGAAGTAAAGCACAGCGTCTGCCCGGCATTCAGGCACCAGCCGATGGCCTCATCATCCAGCACGGTGGGGGAGAAGCTGTCGACGGTCAGAGTGCCGTCCACCCAGCTCAGTGCCTGCCTGGCTTCATAGTCCGTGCCGTCCTGCGTCAGAGAGCCGGAGAGCAGATAGAGCGTCTCACTGCCAGTGCGCACGGTCAGATCGGCCGTGGCGGAGGAGAGGGTGCAGTCCTCGGTGCCAAATTCCAGCGTGACTGCAGTTTCACCGGCGGCGGTGAAGAACTGGCCGCCGGTGACCTGCACGGTGAAGCCGTCGGTCTCGGCGTGGGTGACGGTCAGGGAGGAGCCGGTGCCCAGCTTCATGGTGCTGTCCCCGGCCTGAAGGGTGAGTTCGGCGTGCTCCTGTGCGGTCAGCACATCCCCGTCCCGCAGGGCGGTGTCCGCACTCAGCGGGGAGGCAATGCCGTCCCGCGTCAGATCGGCGGTGCCTGTGACGGCACTCACCACGCCGGTCTCGGCAGAATCTTTTTTGTCAAACCAGCCCTGCTGACCGCCCACGGCCAGCACGCCGGATAGGATGATGAGCACGATCACCGCGCCCATGGCGATGTTTGCAATGCGTTTTTTTCGTTTGTCCTGATTCATCATAGAAATGCCCTCAAGTTTTGTATAAAATATCAATTTATCCTAGCATAGAAAACGGCAAATTTCAAGAAAGCAAACGCGCCGCATTCAGCGGCGCGTTCTGCTTCGTTATCGGATGGGATCAGTCACCGGAGGCTCCAGCTCCAGTGCCTTGAAATAGCGGTAATAGGGCATGAGCCAGTCGAAGCCGGCCAGAACATCCTCCACGAGGGCGGGGGAGGTCATGCGCTCATCGGGGGCGTGGAAGGTGCAGATGTCGATGCCCTTGCGGTTGAACCAGGGCTTCAGCAGCTCGGAGCATTCACCCTTGGAGCGCTTATACTCGTCGCCCTCCAGATGGAAGGTGCTCTGGCGGTTCAGCTTCCGGGCCAGCTTTTCCAGCACCTCCGGCTCCCGGCGGATGCGGCGGCGGTACTGCTCCATCTGTACGGGCTTGGTGCAGTAGTAGCCCATGCCGTACTCATAGCCCTCTGGGGAGATCTCGAAATAGAAGGCTGGCCGGGCCGTCCACTCCTCGCTGGGCTGACGGATCACCAGCCATAGATGATCCTTGTACAGCCCGCCGTACTTGACCCGGCGCACATCCCGGTAGATGCGGGTCACCTTGAGCTGAAGCCCTTCCTTTGGATACTTCTCATCCATGGCGGCCATCAGCTCCTCGCCCAGCTCCTTGAGCGGGTGGTAGAGGTGGTCGAGATACTCCTGCTTGTGCTCCAGGAACCAGTCCCGGTGATTGTTGAGCCGGATGCCCCAGAGAAAGTTGATGGTGTCTTCTGAAAATCCTTGAAACATAGTGGTATCTCCCTATAAAATTCCCGCACAATCACTTGTGCGGGAATAGGTGTGGTGTAGGTGGAGAAAGTTTGTGCGGTATCTTTTGCCTGCCTCTCCCCTTGGGAGAGGCGTCACGGCGGAATGCCGTGACGGAGAGGGCGATGCACCAGCAAGTCAGTGAAAAGCCCTCTCAGGCTGCGCCTGCGGCGCAGCCAGCTCTCCCAAAGGGAGAGCCAAGTCTGAACCTGCAAGTTGTCAGCGCTGAACCAGAGATCTCCCCTGAGCATGAGACAAGTTTAGTGACATCAATGGCACTTACGCTCACTCCGCGGGCGTATCTGCCGTCGGCGCATCCGCGGCCGGCGCATCCGCGGCCGGCGCATCCGCTGCGGGGGCATCTGCGGCCTTGGTGCCCACATGGATGACCTTGGGAGTCATTTTATAATTGCTCAGCGACTCCTTGCCCTCATAGACCACATTGCCGCTGGCATCGTAGACATGGCGGTAGGACTGCACCTTGTAGCCGGTGTGGCCCTTATCGGTCACCTGGGAGGTGCCCGCCGCCAGCGTATTATCCGGCACCTCCTGCACGGTGGGGTCGGTGGTGTTGAGGGTCTCGGTGGTGATCTTGACGGAGTAATCATCGGTCTTGGTACCGACGACCTGGAAGGTCAATTTGCTGTTGGCGTAGTTGGCGACCACCTTGATGGGATAATCGGTGTTGTTGCGGAACTGGAAGTCCGGGCCGCCCCAGGAGACGGTGGCGTCCATGCCGATGGGCACATAGCTGGAGACGTAACTGTGGTTATGCCGCTCCACGATCTCCAGGTTGGCGTAGAGCACGGCGCAGTAGAGGGTGCTGGAGTCCTGGCAGACGCCGCCGCCCAGCTCCTGCACGGTCTCACCGTTGGAGTAAGCGCCCGCCTTCTTGAAGCCTGCGGCCTCGGTGCGCTGGCCCACGACCTGGTTGTAGGCGAACACCTCGCCGGGGAGCAGAATGGTGCCATTGCACTTCTGGGCGGCCAGCTGGACGTTGGAGCGCCGGTCAGCGGTGCCGGACACGCTGGTGGTGTACTCCCCCAGCACGTCCTTGAACAGGTTGGCCTTCAGGGTGGCGGTGTCGATGGCCGGATCCTGACGGTTCAGCGGCACGCTGACCGTCTCGCCCGGCTGGGCGGCGGAGAGGATGTTCTGGGCTTCGGCGACGTCAAAGTCGATGCCCTGCACAGAGTCAGTGACGGTATAGGAGCCGTCGTCGGCCACATTCAACGTGGCGTTGGCGGGCTCGGCGTAGATCTCATCATGGATGGCCTGCAGATCGACGGAGTCCGGGTCAGCGGACACCATCTCGCAGGTGATGGAGCTGTAATCGCCCTTGGCGGTGTTGTCCAGAATCTTCTGGATCAGGGCGTTTTCGTCCACGGAAACGCCGCTGACCCCCATGGTGAAGTCCAATGTGGTGTCGGTCAGGGTGTAAGTGGTCTGAGTGGTGGTGTTCAGGGCCAGAATGCCGGTGGCCTCCAGCGCACTGCGCACCCGTGCAGCGTCAGAGGCCTGCGGGGTCGCATGATAGCTCTTGCCGCCGCCGAGAGAGGTCAGAAAGCGGATGCCGCGGCTCAGAAACATTCCGCCGTGATCGTGTGCCCACGCCTGTTCCACAGTGTCGTTGACATCAAAGCTCAGACAGCCGCTCAGATCTACCGTATAGGTTTGGGCATCCGGCATATCGGGTACCACGTCGATGGTGGAGTAGTCGGTGCCCTCCACAGAGGTGGTGCCGGCCAGCTGCTCCGTCAGGGCGGAGACGGCCTGCTCCTTTGTCATGCCGCCAATGTCGATGCCGTTGACGGTGGTGCCGCTGCGCAGGGTGTCACCGCTGCCGCCGAGGACGCATAGCACGCAGTAGAGTGCCAGCAGCACGGCACACAGTACGACGATCAGGATCGGAGCGCGGGAGCGCCTCTTTTTTCCTTTTTGGGGCCGTGCGGCGCAGCGGGAATGGTGTGTTTGTTTTACAGGCTCAGGTGCCAGTCTGGATGCCATAAATGTTCCCTTTCTCTTATTGATCTATCCGCTGTCAGAACGGCGGTTTTTGTCAGAACCGCTCGAATCGTTTATGTGCTAAAATTATAGCCTTCCTCGAAAAGGAATGCAATTACAATTTCTTAAAGAATGTGACATAAATATCTGTATAAATTTACTGTTGTTTCCCGGATTGCATTCCGGTCTATTTCTGTTATAATCATAGTGATTTATTATGCAGTGAGGTAAATAATATGATTACTGTTTCCAACCTGAGCCTGTCTTACAGCGGAACGCCGCTGTTTTCCGACGTCAACCTGCAGTTTCTGCGCGGCAACTGCTATGGCATTATCGGCGCCAACGGCGCAGGTAAGTCCACGTTCCTGAAGATCCTCTCCGGCGAGCTGGAATCCACCACCGGCAGTGTGGACATTCTGCCCAACGTGCGTATGTCCATCCTGAAGCAGGATCAGTTCATATTTGATGAGTACACGGTGCTGGACACCGTCATCATGGGCAACCGCCACCTCTATGACGTGGGCAAGGAGATGAATGCCCTCTACGAGAAGGAGGACATGACCGACGAGGACGGCATCCGCGCCAGCGAGCTGGCCGAGGAGTACGCCGAGATGGGTGGCTGGGAGGCCGAGTCCGACGCCAGCCGCATCCTCCAGGGCCTTGGCATTCCCACAGAGTACCACTATGAGCTGATGGCCAACATGGATGGCCGCCTCAAGGTGAAGGTGCTGCTGGCCCAGGCGCTGTTCGGCAATCCGGACATCCTGATGATGGACGAGCCCACCAATAACCTGGACATCAACGCCATCAACTGGCTGGAGGACTTCCTGCTGGACTTTGACGGCACCGTCATCGTGGTCAGCCATGACCGTCACTTCCTGAACACCATCTGCACCCATATCGTGGACATCGACTACAACAAGATCAAAATGTATGTGGGCAACTATGACTTCTGGTATGAGTCCTCCCAGCTGGTGCAGAACCTCATCAAGAACCAGAATAAGCGCAACGAGGAGAAGATCAAGGAACTGCAGTCCTTCATCGCCCGCTTCTCCGCCAACAAGTCCAAGAGCAAGCAGGCCACCGCCCGCCGC
>CALEQS010000075.1 GCA_937907975.1 uncultured Clostridia bacterium
CGCTCCACAGAATGACATGGGTGGAAATCTGGCTTTATTTCGACAAACCCCAATTGCCGCTCACATTAAAATAAACTCATACACCGCTTTTGCCACGCCGACCTCTTCGTTGGAGGTGGTGACGGCGTCGGCGTGGGGGAATACGCACGCTTCACTGTTGGCCATGGCCACGGCGAAGCCCGCCGCGTCCAGCATGGCGAGGTCGTTCTCCGAATCGCCGCAGGCCATGGTCTGCTCCCTCGGAATACCGAGGTGATCGGCCAGTGCCAGCAGTCCGGCGCCCTTGTCTGCGCCGGGGGCGGTGATCTCATCATTGTTGGTGCCGCCGGAGACGCTCTTCAGGCCGAATTCCGCCAGCAGGGAGCGCACCTTTTCACCGTCCACCCGTCCGCCGCCCGGGGCGGGGAGATAGTTCAGCGTGAATTTCTCCACCTGCCCGTGTTCCAGAATGAAGGCGGCGGGGTCGGCCAGCGGCGTACGGGTGGTGCGCAGATAGTCCCGCACCGGCTCTGTCACATCCAGCCGGGGCAGGAAGGCCAGCTGGCGCTTGGAGGCATAGCCCTGCCCGTTGGCAAAGAAGGTGGCTACGATATTCAGCTGTTCCAGTCCGCGCATCAGCTCGGCGGCCAGATGGGTGTCCAGACAGCGTTCATAGATGCGCGCACGGTCAGAGAGCCGGTACACGGCCGCACCGTTGGAGGTCAGGGCATAGTTCACGCCGGGGATGGCGAGAAACTCCTCGCTCAGCCCGGTCAACGGCCGCCCGGAGGCCGGGACGACGGTGACGCCGGCGGCCATGGCGTCCAGAAGTGCCTGACGGACAGCGGGGGTGACGTGTTTGGCGGCGTTCAGGCTGGTGCCGTCCAGATCCAGCGCCAGCAGCTTAATGGGGTGTTTCATGTGAGGCTCCTTTCAAAGCTCCCGCACCAGCAGCACTGCCCGGCCCAAAATACGGGCGGTGCGATCCAGCGCTCTGGGGGGATATTCCGGGTTGGCGGGCAGGAGCGTTTTTCCGGAGACGGTGCGCACCAGCAGCGCGCCGTCCTGCACCAGAACGACGGTGGAGCCGTCCTTTGCTTCGGCTGTCTTTTCAATCAACAGGCAGTCGCCGTCCAACAGGCGGGGATACATGGCCAGCCCGGTGACGCGGAAAATGAAAAACGAGCCGCTGCCGCCGCCGTGAAGAAAAGAGCGGGGCACGGGAACGCGTTCGTCGGTGAAGCGCAGACTGCCCTGTTCGTCCAGCTCCTGGGCCACAGGCAGGAGTGCCGAGGGCTCCGGGGCGCCCACCTCCACGCCGCTGAGCCACTCCGGTGTCACCGACAGGGCGGCGGCCAGCCGCAGCAGCTTGTCTGCCTTGGGTTTGTAGCGCCCGCTCAGGTAGAGCGAAATGCTGCTCCGGTCGATGCCGGAGGCCCGGCTCAGCTCGGCCTGGGTCAGGCCGGAGGCCGCAAAAGTCTCCTCCAGCCGGCGTTGGATCTCGTCATTGGCCATAGTGCGCCCTCCTTTTTGCGGAAACCTATACAAAGAATACCGAATCCCGGCCCAAAATGCAATGCGGGCCGGGATTTTTTTATTATTTGCATTCCGAAAATAGAATATATGTTTTAGTATCGGGGTAAACACAGACAAGGGAGGGACGATGTGGATTTTCTGAGGGGAAAGGTGCCGGATGGGGAGGAGGCGGACCGGCTGGTGGAGCGGGCGCTGTTTCTGATGGCCACCGGCTACACCTACACCGAGGAGCGCCGGGAGGAGGGTGAGAAGGGCGAGAAGATCGTCCGCACCCGCAAACAGGTGCCGCCCAACGCGTCGGCCATCGCCCTGTGGCTCAGCCACCGGATGCCGGAGCGCTGGGGCGACGGGGCGGCGGAGGTGCCGGAGAACAATCTGCTGACTCTGCTGCGCGAGGAGCTGGAGGGAGGTGGGGACAATGGAGTTTCAGCCGTTCAGCCCGAAGCAGCGCCGGGCAATGACCTGGTGGCGGGGGCCGGAGGCGGCGGAGCTTGACGGCATTCTGTGTGACGGAGCGGTGCGCAGCGGCAAGACCGTCAGCATGGCGGTGGGCTTTCTGCTGTGGAGCATGATGCGGTTTGAACGGCAGTGCTTCGCCCTGTGCGGGCGGAGCGTGGAGTCGCTGCGGCGCAATGTGACCAACCTGCTGCCCCAGTGGACGGAGGGCATTTTCCGCATTGAGGAGAGGCGCAGCCAGAACCGGCTGACGGTGTGGAGCGGGAGCCGGAGCAATGACTACTATCTCTTTGGCGGCCACGACGAGAGCAGCTTTGCCGCCATTCAGGGCATCACGCTGGCCGGGGTGTTGCTGGACGAGGTGGCGCTGATGCCCCGCAGTTTTGTGGAGCAGGCGCTGGCCCGGTGCAGTGTCGGCGGGAGTAAATTCTGGTTCAACTGCAATCCCGCCGGGCCGGGGCACTGGTTCTATCAGGAGTGGGTGCGCCGGGCGGAGGAGCGCCGTCTGCTCCACCTTCACTTCACCATGGAGGACAATCCGGCACTCAGCGAGGCGGTGCGCGTGCGCTACCGCCGGATGTATACCGGCGCGTTCTACGAGCGCTATGTGCTGGGGCTCTGGCGGGCGGCAGACGGGGTGGTCTATGATATGTTCTCCCCCGCCGAGCACCTGCTGAAGGAGCTGCCGGAGCTGCGGGGCGATACCTATATCTCCTGCGATTACGGCACCCAGAACCCAACGGTGTTTCTGAAATGGCGGCGCAGCGTAAATGGGGCGTGGGTGTGCGCCGGGGAGTATTACTGGTCGGGCCGGGAGGAGCGGCGGCAGAAGACCGACGGCGACTATGCCGACGATCTGGCGGCGTTTCTGGACGGCGGGACGCCCCGGGCGGTGGTGGTAGATCCCTCGGCGGCCAGCTTCATCGAGGAACTGCGCCGCCGGGGCTGGCCGGTGCTGAAGGCGGACAACCGGGTGGGGGACGGCATCCGCCGGGTGGGCGAGCGGCTCAAGGACGGAACGCTGCTGTTTGCCGACACCTGCTGTCACACGGCGGAGGAATTTCAGAGCTATGTCTGGGACGAGACCGCCGCCGGACGCGGGGAGGATCGGCCCGTCAAAGAGCACGACCACTGCATGGATGCCATCCGCTACTTCGTCACCACCATCATCGACCGGGGCCGGGGCAGGGTGACGAGAAGACCGAGGGGGCTGTGAGGGAGGGAGTTCAGAAACCTGCGCCGCACCAAAGCCTTCCCCTTGAGGGGAGGGTGGCGATGAACGGAAGGCTGTCCTAAACCTGCCCCCTCATCAGTCGCCTACGGCGACAGCCTTTTCTGTGGAGCGCCTTCGGCGTTTATCCCACTCGCCCTGAAATATGCCGCAGGCATATTTATTTCTCGGGCTCACTCTCTGAGGGGAAGCCTTCGAAAACCCGACTAAAGAAAGGAGCAAACATGATCATTTATCTTGACCGCTCAGAGGTGCCCGACGCGGAGCGCATTGCGCCCGGGGTGCTGAGCTATCTGGTGCGCCGGGCGGAGCTGGCGGCGACGCGCTATGACAAGCTGGACCGCTACTATCTGGGCAGGCACGACATTTTCTGCACCCGCCGGGAGGGCGAGGTGCAGGTGGCGGTGAACTACGCCAAGTATGTGGTGGACATCGCGCTGGGCTATTATCTGGGTCAGCCGGTAAAGTACGACGCCAACCCGGTGGACGAGCTGGGCCGGAATGTGGAGCTGGCCCCCCTTCTGCGCTGTTACGAGCGGGGACGCCTTCCGGAGGTGGACGTGTCCATCGGCCGGACAATGGGCGTCATGGGGGACTGCCTGGAGCTGTGCTATGCCTCAGGCGGCAGTGATCCCATGCCCCGCTCTGCCCGCATCGACCCCCGCCGGGGCATTCTGGTCTGCGACACCACGGTGGAGCACGCAAAGCTCTTCGGCATGGTGTGGGACAGGCGGGAAAAGACCACCGGCGAGCACTACTATTTTGTCACCGTCTACACCGACCGCACGGAGCGGGACTTCATTTGCTCTGACCTGAGCACCGGCGCGTTCCGGCCGGTGGGCGAGGTGCGCTATCACTGGTTCGGCGCGGTGCCCATGATCGCCTATGTCAACAACGACGACCGGCAGGGCGACTTTGAGCAGATCCTGTCGCTGATCGACGCCTATGACGCGCTGATGTCCAGCCGCCTGACGGATAAGAAGAAGTTTGTGGATGCCCTGCTGGTGTTCTTCGGCATGACGCTGGCCGAGGGGGACGAGCAGAAGCTGGCGCGGGAGAAGTTTATCGACGGCGCGCCGCTGGACGCCCGGGCAGAGTACATTCAGAAGACCTTTAACGAGAGCGAGGTGCAGGTGCTGGCGGACAATCTGGTGCGGGAGATGCACAAGATGACCCTCACCGTAGATCTGTCCGACGAGAACTTTGCGGGCAACTCCTCCGGTCAGGCGCTGAAGCTGAAGCTGCTCAGCATGGACCTGCTGGCCCGGGGCAAGATGCGCCGCATGGAGTGCGGGCTGAGAGAGCGCATGGCGCTTTACAGCCACTGGCTTACCGTCCGGGGCGTCATGGCTCCGCTGGACGGGGATCAGGTGGACGTGGTGTTCACCCCCGACCTGCCCATCAACGAGAGCGAAAAGGTGGATCTGGTTTGCAGGCTCCAGAACATCGTGGACGATCAGACCCTGCTCAGCCAGCTCTGGTTCATCCGCGACCCCGCCGAGGCGGCGGAAAATCTGCGCCGCCAGCGAGAGGAGCGGGGCGGGGAGGAGTAAGGCCTCCTGGTGGAAAGTGCTTTTCCTTCCTGTCATTCTGAGGCGGCAGGTTCCTCTGGTCATTCTGAGGAACGAAACGACCGACTGCGCCCGCTTTTCGCGTGCAAACGGCCAACCGCCCGAAGGGCGGCTCTTGGGTTGTCGCAAGAATCTTATAACACCGATGTCTGACGATCCGCATGGCAGTTGTAGAAGCGGGTGTTTTAAGATCCTTCGCTTCGCTCAGGATGACAGGGGGAGAGTGCTCAGAATGACAGAGGACTGAGGCGTGGAACGGAAGGCTTTCAGGTCTAGTGTAGGGCGGGTGCTTGCCCCCGCCGCGGACGACCACGATTGTCGCAATAGGACAGTTTGCAGGCAAACTGCAAGCGTGATTTATGCTTGCGCAAATCGGTGCACCTTTTTCGATAACATTTCCAGATCTGCCAGCACGGCACGGCGGGGGCAAGCACCCGCCCTACGGCAGAATTGCCGACTTTCAGCACCGCACCCTGATTTCGCTCATGTAAGGAGCGATGATCCGGTGGCAGTTACGATCTTATTAACCACATATAACGCCGGGGCCGCGTGAGCGCACCCGGCGGGATAGAAAGGAGCAGTCCATGGAAGAGACAGGTTTTGAACGCGAACAGCTGGATGCTGTTCCGGCGGAGACGCCGGACCTTGAGACGCTGCTGCGCCAGCGGCGGGACTATCAGTCCGCCTTTGATAAGAAGGTATCCTCCGCGCTTCAGACGGCCCGGGCCAACTGGGAACGGGAACAGGCGGAAGCGCTGGAGCAGGCGCGCACGCAGGAGCTGGAGCGGGCCCGCAGCGCCGCTCAGGCGGAGTACGACGCCCGTTTTGCCGCGCTGGAGGAGCGCAGTGCCGCCCAGGCACAGCGGGAGCGGCAGGTGGACACGGCGGACGAGCTGACCCGGCTGGGTCTGCCCGCCGGCTTTGCCCCGTGGCTCACCGGTGCCACGGCGGAGGAGTCCCACGCCCGGGTGGCGGAGTTTGAGCGCACCTTCCGGGAGGCAGTGCGCGACAGCGTTACCGCCCGCATGGCGGGCGCGGCTCCGGCGGAGCCTGTCCCCGCCCCGGCCTTTGACCGGGAGAGTCTGCGGGGCATGAGCCCCGGCGAGATCAACGCCCACTGGGCGGAGATCCAGAACACTTTGAAAGGATGATATGAAACATGGCATTTACCAACTTTATTCCCGAGGTATGGTCCGCCCGTCTGCTGGAGCATCTGGACAATGTCCACGTCTATTCCGCTCTGCTGAACCGGGACTATGAGGGCGACATCCGCGCCTATGGCGACACCGTCCACATCAACCAGATCGGCGACATCGCCATCAACGACTACACCGGCGAGGATCTGGCCGCCCCCGAGGAGCTGGACAGCACCATGATGGAGCTGAAGATCGACCAGGCCAAATACTTCAACTTCCAGGTGAAGGACATCGACAATGCCCAGTCCAACCCCAAGGTGGTGGACGCGGCCATGCAGAGAGCCAGCTACAACATCAACGATGTGATTGACCGCTACCTGGCCGGTCTGCTGCTTGCCGGCGCCAAGAGCGGGAGCACCATCACCGCCAAGACCCTGACCAGCGACAATGCTTATGACTATCTGGTGGATCTGGGCGTGCTGCTCAATGAGCACAATGTGCCCATGCTGGGCCGCTGGGTGGTCATTCCGCCCTGGTTCCACGGTCTGCTGCTGAAGGACGAGCGATTTGTGGGAAACGGCACCGGCTATAATCAGGCCATCCTGCAGGGCGGTTGGGTCGGTGACGCCGCCGGTTTCCGCATCCATCTGAGCAACAACGTGCCAGAGAGCGAAGGCACCTGCTCCGTCATTGCCGGCACCAACGCCGCCGGCTCCTTTGCCGAGCAGCTGGTGGAGCTGGAGGCTTACCGCCTGGAGAAGAATTTCTCCGACGGCCTGAAGGGCCTGCACGTCTACGGCGCAAAGGTCACTCAGCCCGACGCCCTCGCCGTGCTGAAGTGCACCAAGAGTGCCGCCTGATATGACGCAGGCGGAGCTGAACGCCGCCCTGCCCAGACTCAGCCGCGCGCTGGGTCTGGGCGATGAGGCGGACACGGCGCATCTGACGGACGCGCTGTGTGCGGCGGAGGAGAGCATCCTCCGCTACCTGAACCGGGAGAAGCTGCCCGTTTGTGCCCAAAGCCTGCTCATCGAGCTGGCGGCGCTGAAGTATCTGCGCACGGACGGCGCCGGAGTGCGCAAGAGCGTCAGCTATGCCGAGGGCCAGCTCTCCCAGAGCGAGAGTTATTACACACCAGCCGAGCTGCAGGAGGGGGAGGCGGCACTGCTGCGCACGCTGACCCCCTACCGCCGGGTGGCGTGCCGGGAGGGAGACTGATGGTCCTGCGGGAGACACCGCCGGGCTGGCGGCGGGGCTTTGACCTCTACCGCCGACGCACGGAGCGGGATGCGCTGGGAGATGAGACGGCGTGCTATGCAGAGCAGCCGGACGTGCGCGTGGAGGCGGCGGACGGGCTGGCCTTCCAGCACCCCAGAAGCTGGAACAGCGGCGGAAACGTGGGTGCGGGTGAAGAAGTGCTGGCCTGGGGCGAACAGCCCGGCGGTATTCTGGAGGCCTGCCTGCGCACGGAGCTGGAGCTGGCCCCCTTTGACCGGCTGGACATCGGCGGGCAGCTCTGGGAGGTGCGCGCCATCCAGCGCTGGCCCAGCCACCGCAAACTGATGCTCCAGCGGGTGAGGTGAGAAAATGACAGAGGATGAATT
>CALEQS010000076.1 GCA_937907975.1 uncultured Clostridia bacterium
GCAAAGCGGGTGGAGCTGGCGTGGCGGGAGGCACTGATGGGTCTGCCCCGAAGCGGTGAACGCTACCTGATAGAGACAAGCGTGTGCCGTGGTGTTCCCTCTGAGGTGCGCCGCATTACCGAGCATATGGACGTGACGCAGGGCAAAATGGAGCTGGGCTTCCGTACCGGTGTGGGCATTTCTGACCCGATGTTTCCTGCTCTGCTGGTGGCCAACGCCATGTTTGGCGGCACGACCCACTCCCGGCTTTTCCTGCATGTACGGGAAAAACGGTCGCTGTGCTATTACGCCGTCTCTTCTCTGGCCAAGCAGAAGGGGCTTTTGATCGTCTCCTGCGGTGTAGATCCTGCGAACTTTGAGATCGCACAGGAGGAGATCCTGCACCAGCTGGACGAGCTTCAGCAGGGAGAGTTTACGAACGAGGAATTTATGGCGGCTCAGAAAAGTGTGCTGAACGATCTGCGCTCCTCGCTGGATGAGCAGAGCTCCTTGTGTGCTCAGTGGATGCTCCAGCGCTCTGCAGGAGAACCCTTTGAGCCGGAGACTCTCATCGAACGGGTGAGTGAAGTGACTGAGGGTATGACTGCGGCGGCGGCCATGGAGATCAAGCTGGACACGGTGTACTGCCTGACCGGACCGGAGAAAAAGGGGGCCGGCATCGCATGAAAGAATTGGAGTTTCCCCGCATCGGTGAGCACTGCTACTACGACACTCTGCCTAATGGCCTTCCGGTCTATGTGCTTCCAAAGCCCGGATTTTCCAAGAGTTTTGCTTTTTTTGCTGTGCATTACGGCGGCAATGATACGCATTTTCGTGTCGGTGAGCGCTGGCGTCAGACACCGGCGGGTGTGGCACATTATCTGGAACACAAGATGTTTGATATGCCGGAAGGCAATGCTCTTCAATTTATGTCCGAACGAGGAGCACTGGTAAATGCATTTACCAGTGCTGATATGACTGGTTACTATTTTTCGTGTACCGATCAGGTCTACGAAAATCTGCGCGATCTTCTGCACTTTGTCACAACGCCTTATTTTACAGAAGACAGCGTGTCCAAGGAACAGGGGATCATCGGTCAGGAGATCCGCATGATCGAGGATAACCCGGACTGGCAAATCTACCATCATCTGATGCAGGCACTGTACGCCAGCCATCCGATCCGCAATGGTGTGGCGGGAACGGTGGAGTCCATTGCCACTATTACGCCGGAGATTTTAGAGAACTGCCATAAAGTGTTTTACCAGCCCTCAAATATGGTGCTCTGTGTGGCCGGCAGTGTGGATCCTCGTGAGGTATTCCGCATCGCGGCGGCTGCCGTGCCGACCGGCGAGAAAAAGACGATCTGGCGTGACCACGGAGAACCGGAGCTGCCAGAATCCGCAGAACAGGAGGTCGTGCTGGAGATGGAGGTCTCGGCCCCTAACTTCCTGCTTGGCTTCAAGACAGAGCCGGACAGCACTCTGCGCGGTAAGCTGGTCGGTGAACTGGCGGCTGAGCTGCTGGCCGGGGAGTCCAGCCCGCTGTATGCCAAGCTCTATCAGGCCGGACTCATCAATAAGACTTTTGGCCTGGACTTTGAATCTAATGGAGAGACCGCGCATTTTGTATTTGGCGGCGAGAGTCTCAACCCTGCGGCAGTGACGGAGGCCATCCTGAATGAGGGCGTGCGCATCGCGTGGAACGGACTGGATGACGCCCTGTTCCAGCGGGCCCGCAAGGCAGAGTACGGTGCCCGGGTGCGGGCAATCAATTCCTTCGACCATGTCTGCATTCAGATCGCCAAGGGCCATTTTGCGGGCTATCAGTACCTTGATTTTGCCGCGCTCTATGACCAGATCACCCGTCAGGAAGTGGAGGAGCTGCTACGCGAATCCATCACCGGAACCCGAAGTGCACTGTCCATCGTCAATCCCAAAGGAGTGTAATCACCAGCTATGAATCCCATTACCTTTCCGGGCCTCGGCCTGGAATTTCATATCAATCGAGTTGCCTTTTCCATTTTTGGAAAGCCGATCTACTGGTATGGCATTTTTATCGCCTTTGGCTTTGTGCTTGCGGTGATCTACTGCTATTATAATGCCCCACGATATGGCATTCAAAAGGACCGGGTCATTGATCTGGTCCTGTTCGCGGCGCCGGGCGGCATCATCGGCGCGCGTATTTATTATGTGATCTTCTATCAGGATCTCTACCGCAATGCGGACGGCTCCTTCAACTGGAAGGAGGCCGTTGCCATCTGGGACGGCGGATTGGCGATCTACGGCGGCGTGATCGCCGCCGTGCTGATCCTGCTGATCTTCTGCAAAGTGCACAAGATCAAATTCACAGCCTTTGCAGATCTGGGTTCCTATGGCCTGTTCATCGGCCAATCTATCGGACGATGGGGCAATTTCTGCAATCAGGAGGCCTTTGGCGGCTTGACGAACCTGCCCTGGCGCATGGGGCTGACCGTGGCAGGGGAGTACATCGAAGTGCACCCGACATTTCTTTATGAGTCGCTTTGGAATGCGGCGGGTTTTGCGTTTGCGCACTTTGTGCTGCGCAAGCGCCGCAAGTTTGACGGCGAGGTTTTTCTCTTTTATCTCGCCTGGTATGGCCTTGGCCGTATGTGGATTGAGGGACTGCGTACAGATAGCCTGTACCTGTTCGGCACAGGTATCCGGGTATCCCAGCTTTTGGCGGCACTGTGCTTCCTGATCGCAGGTATTCTCCTGCTGGTGATGCTGCTGAAGGTCAAACCCGGACCTGAGAAGCTCTATGTCAATCAGGTCGCCGCGTCAAAGGCTGATGCAGCGGACAGCAGTGCTTCTGAGCTGACAGAAAAGACTCAGGCGGAGCAGAATATGGAGGATAAACAAGATGGCAGCAACGATCATTGACGGCAAGGCGCTGGCCGCGAAGAAAAAAGCGCAGGTGGCCGAACAGGCGGCAAAGCTGAAGTCCCGTCCGGGTCTGGCGGTTATTCTGGTGGGTGACGATCCGGCTTCCCGGGTCTATGTGACCAGCAAGCGCCGGGACTGCGAAGAATGCGGTTTTTACAGTGAGGAGTTTGCCCTGCCCGCAGAGACCGGTCAGAAGGCACTGCTGGAACTGGTGGACACGCTGAATGAACGCCCGGAGATCGACGGCATTCTCTGCCAGCTCCCTCTGCCCAAAGGTTATGATTACGACGAGCAGGAAGTTCTGCTGCATATCGCCCCTTCCAAGGATGTGGACGCCTTCCACCCGACAAATGTGGGCAAGATCATGATCGGTGACTATGATTTTTTACCCTGTACTCCGGCGGGCGTGATGGAAATGCTGAAGGAATACAACATCGACCCGGCGGGCAAGCACTGCGTTGTGGTAGGCCGCTCCAATATTGTCGGCAAACCTCAGGCCATGCTGCTGCTGCACAAGCACGGCACGGTGACGATCTGCCACTCCCGGACCCCTGATCTGGCGTCTATCACCCGTCAGGCGGACATTCTGGTGGCCGCCGTCGGCCGGGTAAATCTTATCACTGCCGACATGGTCAAACCCGGCGCAGTGGTCATTGATGTGGCCATGAACCGCAATGCGGCTGGAAAGCTCTGCGGCGATGTAGACTTTGCTCCAGTGGCAGAGATCGCCTCTTACATCACCCCGGTGCCCGGCGGCGTCGGCCCCATGACGCGGGCCATGCTCATGGAAAACACGCTGACTGCCGCACGTTTACACGGAAAAGAATAAACACAAGGGCCGAATCTCGGTTGAGGTTCGGCCTTCTGGTGCGTACAGCGTACCAGTAATATACTGATACTGAAAGGCGGGGATCTCTATGCTGCTGTTGGCGCTGGACGGAAACTCTATCGTCAATCGAGCGTTTTACGGTGTGCGGCCGCTGACGACCCGGGACGGACTCTACACCAATGCGATCTACGGTTTTTTGAATATTCTGCAGAAACTTCTGGACGAGACAAAGCCAGACGCGCTCTGCGTCACATTTGATAAAAAAGCGCCCACCTTCCGCCATCTCGCCTATGCGGACTACAAGGGCACCCGGAAGCCGATGCCGGAGGAGCTGGCCATGCAGATGCCGGTCCTGCGGGAAGTACTGACTGCCATGCGGATTCCCTATTACGAACTGGATGGATGGGAAGCAGACGACCTGCTGGGTACCATTTCGCACCGCTGTGAGGCGGCTGGCTGGGATTGTGCCATCGCCACCGGCGACAAGGATTCGCTTCAGCTCATCACTGATCATACAACGATTAAGTTGGTGACCTCCCGTATGGGTCAGACCAGCTGGAAGGATATGACCCCGGAAACCTTCCGGGAACAGTATGGCTTCGATCCCATCCATATGATCGATCTGAAAGGATTGATGGGGGATACGTCGGACAATATCCCCGGCGTCAAGGGCGTAGGCGAAAAGACTGCCATGAATCTGGTGCAGACCTACGGCAGTATTGAAAAGCTCTATAAAGAGTTTGACTCCGCCCCCATTAAGGGCGCTCTGCGTACCAAGCTGGATACCGGGCGGGAACAGGCGAAGATGTCCTACGATCTGGCCACTATCCACTGCGACGCGCCCATTGAGTTCAAGCCGGAGGACGCACTGCGGCAGGAAGTCGACCGGGAGGCGCTCTATTCTCTTTTCTTGAAGCTGGAGTTTACCAAGCTCATTGAGCGCTATCAGCTCTCTGAGCCCACGCCCAAACCTGCGTCCTTCCAGCAGTCCATCACAGAAGAAATGGTCACCGAGGAAAGCCGCGCTGTTAAACTGCTGGAGCAGTTCAGAACAGCGCCCTATGCGGCGGTGCTCCTGCTCCCCGAATTGAACGGAGTGGCTGTCCAGACAGAAGCTGTGCAGGCGGTCATTCTGGAGCACAGCTATCAGGGCAGCTTTGTGGAGATCCTCCGTCAGCTGTTTGACGGGTCTATTCGGATTGTGGCCCACCGGGTTAAGGAGACCACCCATGCTCTGCTGGCGGCAGGATATCCGGCAGAGGGATTCATATTTGA
>CALEQS010000077.1 GCA_937907975.1 uncultured Clostridia bacterium
CCACCACGAACCGCAACTTTGTGGGCCGTATGGGCCATGTGGAGTCCAAGGTCATTCTGGCCAGTCCCACTGTGGCGGCGGCTTCTGCCGTGGCTGGCTGCCTGGCCGACCCGGCGGATCTGTGAGAAGGGAGGATGTAACTATGTCTAAGATCTATGTCTATGGCGATAACGTGGATACCGATGTCATTATCGCGGCACGCTATCTGAATGATCCCGATGAGCGCAATCTGGCGGCTCACTGCATGGAGGATATTGACCCCCAGTTTTCATCTACTGTGGAGAAGGGCGATATTATTGTGGGCGGTGCCAACTTTGGCTGCGGCTCTTCCCGCGAGCACGCACCTCTGGCCATCAAGGCCAGCGGCGTCAAGTGTGTTATTGCCGCGTCCTTTGCCCGCATTTTCTACCGCAACGCCATCAATATCGGCTTTCCTATTATGGAGTGCCCGGAGGCTGCCGCTGAGATCAAGGCCGGAGACAGCGTGAGCGTTGACTTCAATACCGGTAAGATCGTGGATGAGACCACCGGAAAGACCTATCAGGCGGCGCCGTTCCCGGAGTTTATCAACGGTATTATTGAAAACGGCGGCCTGATGAATTCTCTGAAGGCCAGAGGTCTGGCAAAGTAAAAAGGGGAGAAGAAAGATGGAATTTAAAATTGCTCTGATCCGCGGTGACGGTATTGGCCCCGAGGTGGTCAATGGTGCTGTTACTGTCATCGATAAGGTGGCTGAGAAGTTCGGTCACAAGATTACCTATGTTGATGTGGACATGGGCGGCAACGCCACCGACAAGTACGGCGTCAGCTATCCTGAGGGGACTGCCAAGAAGTGCAAGGCCTGCGATGCCGTTCTGCTGGGCGCTGTCGGCGGCCCCAAGTGGGGGCCGGACAAACCTGCGGGGCAGCGCCCTGAGACTGCGCTGCTGGCTATCCGCAAGGATCTGGGCCTGTTCGCCAATCTGCGTCATGCCACTCTGCGCCCCGCTCTGATCGATGCCTGCCCTCTGAAGGATGAGATCGCCCAGAAGGGGATCGATATTATGATGGTGCGTGAGCTGATCGGCGGTATATACTTCGGCAAGCGGGACCGCTACGAGACCGCTGACCGGGGGATTGAGTGCACCGACCTGATGGCCTACTCCGAAATGGAGATCGAGCGCGTCGGGCGTCAGGCCTTTGAGTTGGCTATGAAGCGCCGCAAGAAGGTCACCAGCGTGGACAAGGCCAATGTGCTGGAGACCTCCCGTCTGTGGCGCAGCGTGATGCACCGCCTGGCAAAGGAGTATCCAGAGGTGGAGTACGAGGACTACCTGGTGGACAACACCGCCATGCAGCTCGTGCGGGATCCGTCTCAGTTCGATGTGGTCGTGACCGAGAATATGTTCGGTGACATTTTGTCCGACGAAGCATCTATGATCACCGGCTCCCTGGGAATGCTGCCTTCCGCTTCTATTGGCGCGCAGGCTCCCGGCCTTTATGAGCCCATCCACGGCAGTGCTCCCGATATTGCCGGTCAGGACAAGGCCAATCCCATTGCCACGATCTTGTCTGTTGCAATGATGTTCAAATATTCCTTCAATCTGCCTGAGGAAGCTGCTGCAATTGAGCGGGCAGTGGATGCGGTGCTGGCTGAGGGCTGGCATACTCCGGATATTGCCGGTCAGGGTGATCCGGTCGGCACCAAACGCATGAGTGCGCTGATTTGCGAGCATATTTGATATTTTGCATCGCATAAAATTCAAATGATTGAAAAATCGGATTGCATAGAAAACGTGCAGTCCGATTTTTTGTAATTTGTCAGATTTGCTATTGCAATTTTGCAAGACGGGGATTATAATAATGCAAAAATTGTGAATCGTTTGGAGGTTCTATAAAAATATGAAACCGATTTCCAGCATTGCAAAGGGCATTTCTCCATCCGCCACGATGGCTATCGACTCTATGGCCAAGCAGATGAAGGCCAGCGGCATCGATGTGATCTCTTTTGGCGCCGGTGAGCCCGATTTTAACACTCCTGAACACATTAAAGAGGCAGGCATTACTGCCATCAAGAACAATCAGACCCGTTATACGCCCTCTACCGGCATTCTGCCTCTGCGCGAGGCGATTTGTGACCGCATTCTGAAGGATACCGGTGTGCACTATGCACCCAGCCAGATCTGCGTGACCAGCGGCGCAAAGCACAATGTTTACATTGCGCTTCAGGCTATTATCAACGCCGGCGAGGAGGTCATCCTGCCCGCGCCTTACTGGGTGACCTACGCTGAAGCGATCCGCATGGCCGGCGGTGTTCCCGTGATCGTGGAGACAACGGAGGCGACCGGCTTCAAGCTGACCCCTGAAATGCTCAGCGATGCGATCACGCCCCGCACCAAGGCAGTCATTCTGACCAACCCTTCCAACCCCACCGGTATGGTCTATGACCGTGAGGAGCTGCAGGCGCTGGCCAATGTGATCCAGCGCTATGACCTCTATGTCATCAGTGATGAGATCTACTATATGCTCTGCTATGACAAACCTTTTGTCAGCATTGCCTCTCTGAGTGAGGATCTGCAGGAGCGCACCATTATGATCAACGGTGTGTCCAAGTCCTATGCCATGACCGGCTGGCGTATTGGCTACGCTGCCGCCAATGCGGAGATCGCCAAGGCGATGGGCAATTATCTGAGTCATTCCACCGGCTCTCCCTGCAGCATTTCTCAGCAGGCTGCGCTGGCCGCATTCGGTGAGAGCCAGGAGCCCAGCTATGAGATGAAGAAGGCCTTTGATGAGCGCCGCAAGTATTTCTATGAGCGGGTGCAGAACATTCCCGGCGTCAGCTGCCTGATGCCTGAGGGTGCATTCTATATCTTCATGAATATCAAAGAACTACTGGGCAAGACCATCAAGGGCATTAAGATCAACAATTCCAATGATTTTGCTTCCGCTTTCCTGGAGAAGGGTCTGGTTGCTGTCGTTCCCGGAAGCGCCTTCGGCGCTGACGGCTATGTCCGCTGGTCCTATGCCACCTCTATGGAGAATATCAAGGAAGGTCTTGACCGGCTGGAGAAGTTCCTGGCTGATTGAGTTTAGACACGATACCTAAAGGGCTGTCCGTCAAGGACAGCCCTTTTATATGCAGTGCAGATTCTTGACCTGTTTTTTCTGGAGATGGTTTTCAATTATCCCGATGCGTGTTATAATAAACTGTATTTTTACGCTGTCAATTCGTTCAGCAGACAAATAAGGAGCGATCAAACTATGAGAAATACTTATGAAAGCCCTTTGGCCTCCCGCTATGCCAGCAAAGAAATGCTGTATATCTTTTCTCCCGACAAGAAATTCTCCACCTGGCGCCGGCTCTGGATCGCCCTTGCCCGGGCGGAGATGGAGCTTGGCCTGACCAATGAGGATGGCACTCCTACCATCACGCAGGACATGATCGATGAGATGGAGGCCCATGTGACCGACATCGACTACGAGATGGCTGCGCAGGAGGAGAAGAAGCTCCGCCATGACGTCATGGCCCATGTGCACACCTTCGGCCATCAGTGCCCCAAGGCAGCCGGTATCATTCATCTGGGCGCCACCAGCTGCTATGTAGGTGACAACACCGATATTATCCAGATGCGCGAGGGTCTGGAACTGGTGCGCGATAAGCTGGTTCAGGTGCTGAATGCCCTTGGCAAGTTTGCTGCGCGCTATAAGGCACTTCCCACACTGGGCTTTACTCATTTTCAGGCCGCTCAGATGGTAACGGTCGGCAAGCGTGCCACGCTCTGGATGAATGAGCTGCTGATGGATCTGGAGGAGGTCGAGTACCGTATTGATCACCTGAAGCTGCTGGGCAGCAAGGGCACCACCGGTACGCAGGCCAGTTTCATGGAACTGTTTGACGGAGATACGGACAAGATCAAAGCACTGGAGCAGAAGATCGCCGATGAGATGGGCTTCAAGGCGGTCGTTCCGGTTTCCGGTCAGACCTATTCCCGGAAGGTAGACGCCGCTGTGCTGTCCACGCTGTCTGGCATTGCCCAGTCTGCCTCCAAATTTGCTACCGATGTGCGCCTGCTGTGCCACATGAAGGAGATCGAGGAGCCTTTCGAGAAGAATCAGATCGGGTCCTCTGCTATGCCCTATAAGCGCAATCCTATGCGCAGTGAGCGCATCTGCTCTCTGGCCCGCTATGTGATCGCCGATGCGGCCAACCCCGCCATCACTTCTGCGACCCAGTGGTTTGAGCGCACGCTGGACGACTCTGCCAATAAGCGTATCTCCGTGCCTGAGGCATTCCTGTCCATCGACGCGATCCTGAACATCTATCTGAATGTGGCCTCCGGTCTGATCGTCCACGAGAAGGTCATCGCCAAGCATATTCAGGAGGAGCTGCCCTTTATGGCTTCTGAGAATATCATGATGGATGCTGTCCGCCGCGGCGGAGACCGCCAGGTGCTCCATGAGGAGATCCGTAAAATGTCTATTGAGGCGGGCCGCGTCGTCAAGGAAGAAGGCGGCCAGAACAATCTGCTGGAGCTGATCGCCCAGAACCCTATGTTTGGTATGTCTCTGGAGGAGATCTCTGCCCATATGGATCCATCCCTGTATATCGGCCGCTGCCCGCAGCAGGTAGATGAGTTTTTGGCGGACTTTATCCAGCCTAAGCTGGATAAGTATGCCGATGCCCTCAAGGCTGACGCGGTGGAGCTGACCGTCTGAGCTGCGCTTTTTGCGGATAGATGATCTTTCAGATCAGATGCGGAGATTTTGATGAAAGAAAAATATCAAAAGTACATTGCGTGGGGGCTGACCGCATTCTGTGTGATCGCATCCAGTATTCTGCTCTTTTTCCTGCTGTACAAGCTGAATGCGATCAAAGCGGCGGTAAAAGGCTTTATGCAGATCCTGGAGCCCTTCCTCGTAGGAGCTTTGATCGCGTACCTGCTCGCCCCAATCTATAATGCCCTTTTGCGCAATCTGGAACCGGTATTCAGAAAAAAACTCAAGCAGAAACTGTCCCACGGATTTGCTGTCGGCATTTCGCTGTTTGTTTCGATCATGCTGGCCCTGCTGGTGGTCGTCGGTTTGTTTGCGTTGGTGGTGCCGCAGTTTATTAACAGCATTGTAGGCATTATCAATTCACTGGATACCTATTCCAATAACATTGTCCACTGGCTCAATACTGCGCTGGCCGGACATCCGGATGTGGCAGCGCAGGTGGAATCGACCTTCCAGAGCATTTCGGACAGCTTTATGGATTGGGTCAATAATAAACTGGCCCCGAACGCCGAGGCGCTGCTCAAGTCCATCAGCAATCTGTCCACGGTACTGTCCGGCGTGGTCTCCGGTGTAAAAGTAGTCGTCCGCGTGATCAAGGACTTTATCATTGGCCAGATCGTGGCGGCCTATCTGCTGGTTTCCAAGCGGCACATGATCGGTCAGGTCAAGAAGATCACCTATGGCCTGCTGCCACGGAAGTCGGCCAACTATCTGGTTGCGGAGTTCCGCTATATTTCTGACGTATTCGGCGGCTTTATCCGTGGTAAGCTGATGGATTCTCTGATCATCGGTGTCATCTGCTTCGTCGGCTGTACGATCCTGCGTATTCCATATGCACTGGTCGTCAGCGTCATTGTGGGTGTTACCAATATTATTCCGTTCTTTGGCCCGTTCATCGGTGCCATTCCCAGTGCACTGCTGATCCTGCTGGACAGCCCGCTTAAATGCGTCTATTTTGTTATTTTTGTGCTTGCCCTTCAGCAGTTTGATGGAAACATCCTCGGTCCCAAAATTCTGGGCAATACGACCGGTTTGTCCTCGTTCTGGGTGCTGTTCTCCATTATGCTCTTTGGCGGCCTGTTTGGCTTTGTAGGCATGATCATTGCGGTGCCGCTCTTTGCAGTTATTTACTCGCTCATTTCGACCTATATCAATCATCGGTTGAAGAAACGTGAGCTGACGCAGGTGACAAAAGAGTACGAATTACTGGAGCAGATCGATGTCGGCAGCGGAAAATTTGTCCATATGCAGGATCCCGAGATCAAACAGTAAAAGAAAGTGCGG
>CALEQS010000078.1 GCA_937907975.1 uncultured Clostridia bacterium
CAGCACAACTCCCCGTTGATGCGGCACTTAACGCGCATGGTCTTACTCTGTTGATAGAGCTATTATATGCTTTTTCCCGACGGAATTCAACTGTTTTCTTCCTCTACCCATTCCCTGACCTTATCGGGTCGGTTGGTCACGATGCAATCGGGGCCGAGGGGGAGCAGGGAGCGGACGGCATCCTGGGTATCCACGGTCCAGAACGCGGCCTGAATGCCCATGGCATGGAGCTGGTTCACAAGGTCGGGGTTGGAATAGGCGGTGTGGTACTCGCAGCTGACGATGTCCACCGGGAAGTCCAGGCTCTGGATATAGGTGGCCACATCGGCCTGCTCCTCCAGATGGCCGATGACCTGGGCCACCGTCTCACCGGGGAAGTTGGCCCGCAGCATGTAGATCTTATCCGCCACGGTGCGGTAGATGAGGTTGTTTTGCAGATCGATGCAGTTTTCCTCGCTGAAAGGCTCATCCATGCTGTTCACAAGGCCCAGATCCTTCCATATCACCGGCGGGGGCAGCACCATGCTGAGGAAGGCACCATAGGTCAAGGCACCAACTTTCAGCTCAGGCATCAGCTGCTTTGCCTGCCGCAGTTGGGAGTGATGGAAGGAGATGAGGGTCAGCCGGTCGGTGAGCCCGGCGGCACGGATGGCCTCCAGTACCCGGGGTACAAAGTCCGGGTCATCCTCCATGGGGCTTTTCAGTTCCAACTGCACCTGTGTGCCCTCCATGCTGGCGCAGAGCTCCAGAGCTTCCTGCAGGGTGGCGATCTTCTCGCCTGCATAGATGGCATCCTTCCAGCTGCCGAAGTCCAGGCTTTTCAGCTCGCCCATGGTCAGGTCGTAGATCTGGCCGGAAATGTCGGTGTGCATGTCCACCATATAGTCGTGGTGGATGACAAGCTCGTTGTCATAGGTTTTCTGCACATCCATCTCCACGCCGTCCGCACCGATCTCCATCGCCTTGCGGAAAGCGATCAGCGTGTTCTCGGGGGCCATGTAGGATGCACCGCGGTGTGCAATGATTTGGGGTGTCGTCATCTTGTTTTATGATTCCTTTCCTCACAGTTGGCTTATGCCAGATCCTCGCCGTCGGAGGCGATGACCTTCTTGTACCAGTAGAAGCTGTCCTTCCGGCTGCGGGCCAGCGTGCCTTTGCCATCGTTGTCCTTGTCCACATAGATGAAGCCGTACCGCTTCTTCATCTCGCCGGTAGAGGCACTGACCAGGTCAATGGGGCCCCAGGTGGTGTAGCCCAGCAGGGGCAGACCATCCTCGTTGATGGCCTTTTCCATCTGCTCGATGTGGACCCGCAGGTAGTCAATGCGGTAGGTATCGTGGATGGAGCCGTCGGGTTCTACCTTGTCCACTGCGCCCAGACCGTTCTCCACGATGAAGAGGGGCTTCTGGTAGCGGTCATAGAGGGTATTCATGGTGATCCGCAGACCCACAGGGTCGATGGCCCAGCCCCACTCGCTGGCCTTGAGGTAGGGGTTCTTGACGGCATCCATGATGGCGTTGCCGCTGGCCTTTTCCTTCAATTCAGGGTCTACGGTGGTGCAGCGGCTGGAATAGTAGCTGAAGGAGATGAAGTCCACTGTGCCTTCTTTCAGCAATTGCTCGTCACCCGGCTCCATGTGCAGGGTGACGCCTGCCTGCTCCATCCGCTTCTTGGCCCAGACGGGGTAAGCGCCCCGGGACTGGACATCAATGAAGAAGTAATTGTCGCGGTCAGCCTCGGCGGCGGCCTGCACATCCTCGGGGGCGCAGGTGCGGGGATAGAACTGCCCGGCGGCCAGCATACAGCCGACCATAGCATCGGGCATGATGGTATGTGCCAGCTTGACCGCCTTGGCGCTGGCCACCAGCTCGTGATGAGCGGCCTGATACTTGATCTGGGTCTCGTTTTCACCAGGCTCGAACAGCAGACCAGCACCCATGAAGGGCAGGTGGAGCAGCATGTTGATCTCGTTGAAGGTCAGCCAGTACTTGACCTTGCCCTTGAAGCGGTTGAACAGTACCTCGCAGTAATGGGCATAGGCATCCACCATCCGGCGGTCTTTCCAGCCGCCATACTTTTTAATAAGGGCGATGGGGGTGTCAAAGTGGCAGAGGGTCACCAGCGGCTCGATGCCATACTTGTGGCACTCGTCGAAGAGTTCCTCGTAGAAGCGCAGACCCTCCTCGTTGGGCTGTTCGTCATCGCCGTTGGGCAGGATGCGGGTCCAGGCAATAGACAGGCGATAGCATTTGAAGCCCATCTCGGCAAAGAGCTTGATGTCCTCCTTGAAGTGGTGGTACATGTCGATGGCCTCGTGAGAGGGGTAAAAATGCCGGTCATCACAGTCCAGCATCCTCAGTTTACCCAGCGCCACCGGGAAGCGGTCGGCACCAAAAGGCACCACGTCCACGCTGGACAGGCCGCGCCCGCCCTCGTTGTAAGCGCCCTCGCACTGATTGGCGGCGGTGGCACCGCCCCACAAAAAATCTTTCGGGAATTTGCCCATAGGTCGTTCCTCCTATTATAAAGAATCGGATGCTTCAATGATACCATGTTCTGCGCCGCTGTCAACGGGGAAAGTACGACTTTTATCGTCAATTCGACGAAAAATGAAACTAATTTTTGACACTTTTCACGAAGAAATCCAAAATTGCGGACAATTTTCCTTGGAATCTGTTCCTTCCAAACGGACAGTAAGTGTGGTAGACTGAATAGGTAAACGGAAGGCGGCTCACCCTCTCAGTCTCGCTGCGCTCGCCAGCTCCCCCCGAAGGGGGGAGCCAAGAGTGGCGCTGCCTTCAGCAGCAGCTTTTGGTGAAGCTGCCAATGTCTCGCCCTTTGGGAGAGGTGGCATTGCGGAGCAATGACGGAGAGGGAGAGAACGTTGACGAAAGAGTTATCAGGAAAAATGGAGTGTTTGTTATGACTGAATTCAAACCCATCAAGGAAGGCAAAGTCCGCGAGATCTATGACAATGGCGACAGCCTGATCATGGTTGCCACCGACCGCATCTCCGCATTTGATGTGATCC
>CALEQS010000079.1 GCA_937907975.1 uncultured Clostridia bacterium
TAGCCGGCAGAAACCTGCTCGGCGGAATCATCGACCTGCTCAGCAGTTTCGTCAGCCTGCTCGACAGGGGCAGCGGCTTCAGCATCGGCCTGCTCAACAGCAACATTGTTTTCGTCGTCGGTCTGTTCAGCCGCAGCGGCGTCCTCATTCTGCTCAACAGGGGCAGCATCAACGTCAGCCGCTTCGACTGCGGTCTGTTCCTCGGTGGGAGCTGCGGGCGCAGCGTTCAGGTCGATCACCTGACCGTTGACAGTCAGAGTGCCGGACAGGCGCAGAGTCACCGGGTGATCTGCAGTGATGCTGTCAGCGCCGGCCAGCGTGACGTTATTCAGGATGCCGTCACCGGTGACAGTCCAAGTGGAACCACCCTCGACGCTGACGTCGATGGTGTTAAAGGTGTTGCTCTGAATACGGTTGGCCACCTGACCGATGTCAAAGTAGTGGCTGATGGGGAAGCTGGTATTCTGATAGGAAGTCCATGCATCGGAAGCCTTCTCGCCGGCAGCGGCAGCCTTAACAGCATCGGAGCCAGTCTTGGTGACATGGATCGCGGCGGTGGAGGAGATCTGGCCCTCCAGCGTGGCACCGTTGGTCAGCGCAATGCTCATGGCGATGGGAGACTGTGCGCCGGAGTCGTTCAGCGCCCAGCCAGAGCCGTTGAAGATGTCGCCGGTCAGGTCAACATCGTCAAAGGTATACTTACCGGTCTCACTGCCGGCGGCAGTGGCGCCCTTAGTGGGCCAGCCGGAGTTCTCGTTGTGGGTCGTGTAGAAGGAGAAGGTATCCATATCCATGCCAGTGGTGGAATCGTCATTGTCCATGGCCTGGATCAGGATGCCGTTGCCGGGGTTCAGCTGGGCGCCGTCGGAGATGGTCGCGTCCACGCTGCTGCCGGTCTTATGGAGAATGGAGGTATAACCGGAATTGACCACGGTGCCCTCAGTGATGGTCAGCTCATTGGCAGGCAGACCGGAGTTCTGATGCACCATAAAGCCGAAGGTATCGGAGTTGATGGTGGTGAGCTTGGTTCCGGTGGGCACATAGTCGGTGATCTTATTGCCCAGTGCATCATAGAGCGGAATGGACTGGCCGGCCTTCATGGCGGCATACTTGGCATAACCGCCGGTCATAATATTGGCATAGGTGCCGACATTCATATCGACGCCATAGAAGTTCTCGTGCGCCTGGCCGATGGTATAGGTGCCATAGCCGGAACGGCTGGTATAGGGATTGGTGACATTGAAGGTGCCGTCCGCCTGAAGGGCCTTATCGCCCATGCCCTTCAGGGTCATGGTGGTGTTGACCACATTCAGCATCATATTGGAGCCGGAGTCAGTGGACAGCACGGCCCACTGAGAGGATGCCATGTTGGAATCGACCACGGTGGTGCTGGAATTATCGCCCATCAGGTTGGTGGTACGGGAAGTGCCCATAATGCCGAGGATCCAGGGCGGAGCCACCATGGTGGACTGATCCGGGGAATTACGATAGCCGGCATACAGCGTACCGCCAGCAGAGAAGAAGTTGGAGTGCTCGATGTAAACATTGGCGCCCTTATCCGCAAACAACGCCAGATTGCCGACGCCGGAGACATTGACGTCAGAATTCTTGATCTTCACGTTGCTCTTACCATAGGCTGCGATGGCCGCGCCATAACCGGAGAAGTCACAGGCAACGGAGCCGTCACCATCACTGGCGATGTCGATTTTGGCACCGTCGATGGTATAGTCAGAGTCTCGCACGATGATGGGGTTAAACCCCTCATAAGTGGAACGAATGACTACATTTTTTGCCTCCGTATCCGTAATAACGCTGTTCGGCGACGAAACCACCTGATCTGCGATCTTGACACTGGAGGCGCTTTCTCCTGCGGCCGAGGCAACGCCGGTCAGGCCTGCCGCCATAACCGCTGCCATGCCAAAGGAGAGAGCTCGCTTGAGCTTTCTCGTCTTTTTCATACTTTTCCCTTCCTTTCATTTTCCTCTTTTATTAGAGAGGCTCCATCTGATACCCGGCACAGAATGATATAACCAGCTCTGTCCGATATAGTCAATATTAACATTATAGTCATAATACGTCAATCATATTTTATATACTTTTTCCGACATTGTTTAAGTTTTGTTTCAGGTTTTAATTTTATGCCAGTCGTGTTATGTCTCCTTATTTTTCATATTTCCGATGATCTTTATGGTTCGGCAACGCAAAAAAGCCCACAGCGCAGTTATTTGCGCTGTGGGTAATAATAATATTTTATGACCTCCGAAAATGAGGTATACATAATTTCCCCTAAACCCACGCGGGTTTTAGGGATTAAATTCCATTTTCTTTTTTCAGCTTTTTTAAAATCACCTCGTCCGCCGGGCAGAACACATAGTTTTCGATCTCGGATACACGGATCCACTTCAGATCTTTCTGCTCCAGCAGGCGGGGCGTACCTGCTGCAATAGTGCAATGAAACAAGGTCAGATGGATCTGAATATCGGGGTAGGTGTGTACTACATCGAGGAACACCTCACCCACAGATACCGTAATGTCCAGTTCCTCCCGGCACTCCCGGACGAGAGCCTCCTGCTTTGTCTCCCCCGGCTCCACCTTGCCGCCGACAAACTCCCACAGCAGGCCCCGGGCCTTCTCCGGCGGACGCTGGCAGATCATAAAGCGGTCTCCGTCCCAGATGAGGGCTGCAACGACTTCTGTCATTTCGGCACCCCCTCAGTCCAGCTTCCAGCAGGTGCAGGAATAGGCAGGCAGCTCTGCACCGCCGTTGAAGGCGGTATGCGCTCCGGTCAGCAGATCCGTGCCGCCGGGAGCATCCGCCTGAAAGCCCAGCCAGCAGCTCCGGCTGTCAGCATTGATGGCCACCAGCACCCGCTCCGACTCCATCCAGCGTACAAAGGCCAGCTGCTTCGGCTGGACATTCAGATTGTGATAGCCGCCCCAGATCAGCGCCGGGTGGCTGCGGTGCAGCTTTGCCATGGTGGAGACCCAGTCAGTGAGGTCGTTCCACTCCGGGCGTTCGATCGCCGGTCGGAGTGCAGCGTCGCCGTCCTGCTTTCTGCCCTCCACGCCCCATTCACTGCCGTAATACAGGCTGGGCACGCCGGGCATGGTGAAGAGCAGACCATAGAGCGGCTTGAGCTGGGCCTTGTCCTCCAGCTGGCTGGCGATGCGGGTCACATCGTGATTATCCGCAAAACAGAGCAG
>CALEQS010000080.1 GCA_937907975.1 uncultured Clostridia bacterium
CCTCCGGCTGGATCTCCATCCGCATGGCATCGGTGCCCACGGCGACCTTGCCGCCGTAGCCGGTCAGGGTGTCCATCATGGCGTTGCCGTAGCCGCCATCGGCGGCCACAAAGCGGCCGCTGGTCAGGCACTGGGCGCATTCGGGATCCTCGGAGGTCTTGTCGCGGAAGGTGATGAACTTCTCGGTGGGGTAGGTGCGCATATCGTCGTCGACGCCCAGATCGCGCAGAGTGGTCACGCCCGCCTGCGCCCAGGCGCGCAGGAAGGTGTCCTCATAGGGGATGTTTCCGGTGATGAGGTGCATATGGGCGTCGATAAAGCAGGGCAGCACGGCGGCGTAGCCGGTCATGTCATAAACCTGATCCGCCGTGGCAAAGGAGCCGATGCCCACGATCAGGCCATCCTCCACCAGAATATCAGTTCGCACTCCGGAGCGCAGGGCGCAGTTTTTCAGCAGGGTTTTCATGTCCGTTCCGAGCCTCCTCAGCAGTGGGAAATGTGGGGATGGGAGAGGGGACCCCACTTGTCGGGGTTCGGGCCCTCGTCCGGGTTAAAGGAGGAGATGCGGGGGGCCTCATCCGGCGGATAATAGGGGGACGGAGTGCGGCGACAGTCCGGGCACTCCAGGAAGTCCTTGTGATAGGGGCTGCGCAGCCAGCAGATGGGGCGCAGCTTCAGGATCTTTCACTCGCCGTTTTCCTTGACAAATTCATTGTCGTACTTACCCGCGATCCAGAAGGCGGTGTCCGTCTTGGTCTCGGGGTCAAACACCCGGTTGGTGTGGAGCCCGAAGATGTGCCACTGACCCCAAGCGTGGGTGCCATCCCCGCTGATCTCAATGAGGGGGCTGGAGATGGTGAGCATCAGCAGCAGAAAGGCCCGGTCGGTATTGGTGTTGGACATCTCGCCGACCTTTGGTGAGGTGTCAATCAGGTTTCCGTGCTTGTCCATCCGGCGGCCCATGGTGTACCAACCCGCTTGACGTGCTCCTGCCCCAGATAGGCACCGGAGTCCATGAGCTCCACCCGCACATCCTCGTTGGTATGGCTCCAGAGGTCGTCCCAGACGTCGGCGATCTTGCCATTTTCCATGTAAAAGATGTAGCGGCTCATCAGGTTTTGCACATCCGCTGTGTCCGCAGCGTACTGAAGTCGCCGGACCTCTTTTTCCAGCGTCTCCAGACGCGCCATCATTGCCTGCTCATTCATAGTATCAGGCTCCTTTCATTTAATAAGGAATATATTCTGGCATCAGGTCCTGATATTCCCGCACCAGCTCTGTCCAGTTTTTCGACAGCTTGATTTTTGTGCAGGAGGGGCTGCCGTGGTCGCCGCCGCCGGCCAGCACAGTCATCATCTGACCGGCCTGTCCGCCGCCCACCAGGGCAAACATATGCTCGGTGCTCCAGAAGATGCGGGTGGAGTGGGTCATAACTTCGGGCAGCTCCACGTTTTTGGGCCGGTGGCTGTTGTCGGTGAGCCACTGGAGATCCACTTTGCTGGCGGGGAGCCGGGCGTATTCCGCCACATAGTTCAGCACCCGCTGCTTTGTCCAGCCCTCCCGGGCGAACATCTCGGCGCACTTCGGGGTGAAGATGATAGCCATGCCGGGATCCCAGCCGTAGGGCGCGATCTCACAGAGCCATTCCAGAAATTCGGGTACGCTGTGCCCGGCGTGGATGCGGTGCTCCTGGGGCCAGAACAGGGTGACGGCGGAGTCCTCCGGGGCAAAACCGTAGTCGGTGTGCAGAGGCGGCCACGGATTGTGATCCGGATCGTCGCCGATGCAGAAGCCAAGGCGGAACTCATATCCCATCTCGGACAGATCCTCCACGCCGGGGCGCAGACCGCCGATGTTCATCAGGATATAGCCGAAGGCCCGGGCAATGGCCGCATTGGCCTGGCGGCAGGGGGTGAGCATATGGTTGGCGGTGTTCAGCCCGATGTCCCGGGCTACACTGCCGCTGACAGTCACTACCGGGCCCCAGGTGGATTGGCTGCACGTCCAGCCTTCCAGCTTGATGACCGGATCCAGTGCGCCGCGCACCGCGGCGATCAGCACCGGCAGATAGGTGGGCAGGCAGCCCGCCATGACCGCGTTGACGGCGATCTTCTCCACGGTGGCCCGGCCCATGCGGGGCGGGATGCAGCCGATCAGGGTGTCGGGGGAGAGGTCGGTGCCCCGCATCATCTCGTCTACGGCCTCCCGGGTGGGCAGCTCGATGGGCAGGCTGTTGGTCCAGCCGTGCTTGTAGAAGATGCGGGTCAGCTCCCGAGGCGTGCCATGCAGCGTTTCCGTGGCAAGGCGCTGATCCGGCAGCGTAGGCTGCCGCTCTTCCGGTGTGAGGGGGGGCAGTGCGCTGACCAGCGCGTCGGTCAGGCCGGGCAGGTCGGCGGCCAGTCTGCACCTCTCGCAGCCCAATCTGACCAAGTATATTGCCAATCTGGAAAAAGAGCTGGGCTTCCGACTGTTCGACCGTACGACCCACCGGGTGGAGCTGACCGAGGCGGGGCACCGGCTGCTGCAAAAGGTGGAGATCACCTTTTCGCAGGTCAACCGGGTCATCGAGGAGTCCCGGCTCGCCGGGTAGCACCGGGGCGTGGAGACGGTGGTGCTGGGGGTATCCCGGGATGAGCGACTGCCAGAGGAGCTGACCAGGCTGCTCTGTGAGCTGAACACCACGCCGGGCGGCCGCTTCCGCTACGAGCTGTCGCAGGACAGCTATTCCGGCCTGATCGCCCGGCTGCGGGAGCGGCAGTACGATGCCATTGTGACGACAGATCGGAATATTGAGCGTTCCGCTGCCGTAAATTTCCTCTACCTGCGCCCCCTTTGAGCTGCTGCTGGCGGTGAGTCGCCGCAGTCCGTTGGCCCAGCGAGAACATTTGACGCCGCAGGAGTGCGGCGGACCGGTCTATTTTGCCCGGTCTGAGGGGCACGAAGCATCTCAGCAGGTGCTGGACACCGTGTTCCGCCGCACTGGTGGGGTAGAGCTACACCTGATGAGTTCCCCTAGCGACCTGATGCTCAATGTGCAGACCGGGGCCGGAGTGGCGGTGGGTTCCAGGCTGATCGATCAGGAGAGCTACCCGGATGCGGCCTTTTACCGCTTTGATGAGTGGCGCGGTCAGGCTCAGCGGCTTGCCTGGCGCAGCGACGATGAGAGTGCCAGACTGCGGGTGCTGATCGAACGCCTGCGGGAGCTCTACCCGGACATCCGCTTTTGCTCCACCGACCACCCTCCAAGACCCGGACAGCAGTGAGCTGGTGCAGACGGAAAATAGAACAAAAAGCTCGAGAATTTTCAGCAGAAAATCTCGGGCTTTTGTCAGCCTGCAAATGTGAGAGCGCAGGCGGGGTCAGTCAATTTAGATCATGTTGACCTTTGCCAGCGCATCGCGCATGCCGCGCTGGATGTTGCCGCAGCCGTTGCAGTCGCCGGCCATCAGGAAGGTGTCGGCGCAGTCGGCATAGCGCATGGCCTCGTCCACACGGGGGGACACGCCGCCGCAGATGATGACATCATCGGCGGTGATGGTATGCTCCTCACCGGCCTTGTCCACATAGGTGACAGTGCTGCCGTCCACGGACTTGGTGGTCACTTCGGTGATGCCATGGAGCATGTCCTCAAATTTCTCCCAGGCGGGAGCTATGTGGCCCTTGCCGGAGCCGTCGTTGTTGGGCTTGACCCACGCCATGGTGATGTAGTGCAGTTTGGAGCAGTCGTGGCCGATCTCCATCTGACGGGTCAGCAGGGTGACCTCGTGGCCGTTTTGGGCCAGGTACATGGCGGTCTCAATACCGGTCTCAGAGGCACCGCAGATGACAACGTGCCTGCCCAGCTCGGATTCCCTGCCGAAAATGTCGTGGCAGGTGCGCACCAGCGCCTTGCCGTTTTCATCCCGCAGTCCCTGGATGCTCCGGGGCAGGTTGGCCTGGGCGCCGGTAGCGGCGATGACCACATCATAGCCCTCGCCCTTCAGTGCTTCGGGATCGGGGGCGTTGTTCAGATGGACGGTCACGCCCAGCTCCTCCATGCGGCGTTTCTCCCAGTTTTTAAAGTCGCGCAGCGGCCACTTGAAGGAGTAGGACTCGGCGTGGTAGAGCTGGCCGCCCAGATAGCCGGTCTTTTCATACAAGGTGACGCTATGCCCCTGCTCTGCGGCCATGATGGCGCAGCGCATGCCCACGGGGCCGCCGCCAATGATGGCCACGCGCTTGGAGCCGGTGCTGTTCTTGAGCAGACGGTGCAGTTTGTGCTCGATGCCGAAGCGGGGGTTCACGGAGCACACACTCAGCCAGGGATCGGGTTTGTCCACCAAGATGGTGCCATGGCACTTGTTGCACCACAGGCAGGGGGTGATCTCCTCACCCCGGCCCTGTGCCAGCAGTTCGCCGTAGTTGGGGTTGCTGAAGAAGGCGCGGGCCATGCCGATCATGTCGCACTTGCCTGAGGAGATCAGCTCGTTGATCTCCTCAGGATCCTGGAAGCCGCCGATAGGCTCGGTCAAGATGTTGACACCGGCCTCCTTCAGGGCGATGGAGTAGCCCACGCAGGGGTGCTCACCCTTCTGGAAGGTGTAGCCGGTAGGGTGGGAGATGCACATATCTTTTTCACGCAGCTGAATGATGTCCACCACATCCTCGGCCAGCGTGGCAAACTCGATGGTGTCCTCAATGGTGTAACCGATGGCGCTTTCGCCGGTATAGCCCATGGGCTGCTCGCCCGGACACTGAACCTCGGTGATGAAGCTGGGGCCGAGGGCGCGTTTCACGGCGGCATAGGCGTCGATGACCAGCTTCATCCGCCCGGCCACGCTACCGCCGTACTCGTCCTGACGCTCGTGCTCAGCGGGCACCATGAAGGAGTCCACCCGCATGGTCACGCCGTCATAGCCCAGATCGCGGTACATGGTGACCTTTTCCACAAAGGCGTCGATGATCTCGTGCATCCGCTCAGCGGGCATCATCTCGGTCATCTCGGGGGGCATGCCCGGGAAGCCGTGGCCGGGGCCGCCGTTCAGAGAGTAGCCCTTGGGGAACGTCAGGTCAGTGGACAGGATCAGCTTGCTGCCGTAGAAATGCACCTCGTCAGCCATCTGGCTGATGTAGTTGTGCACGGCGGGATTGTTCATGTCGAAATACTGCATATGTCCCATGTCCAGCTTGGGATTGTCCCGGGGGTGGGGGTGATTCCACTCGGCCAGCGTCACGATGGCCGCACCGTTGCGGGCAAGAGCGCCGGTGAAGGACACATAGCCCTCGGCGGGGAAATCCTCGGGTCCCTGCAGGAAGTGGGGGGAGGCATTGGGGAACACCATGCGGTTTTTCAGGACGGTGCTGCCGATGCGTACCGGGGACAGTAGCGCTGCGTAGCGTTTGCTCATATTCAGAGTTCCTCCTTATAAAATGACAAATAAAATGACGAATTTCGCTGATCTTTAGAGTTCGATAGTAAGTATACGCTGATTTTGTGCCGGACGTCCAATGCAAAAAGGGGAGTGAACCATCTATTTTGCGGATAAGCAGCTCAAAGGCGTTTGTGTATTATTATCCACAAACGAGATTGTACGATGCAGAAAACATCATGTATAATGAAAATAATACGAATCATCTGCCCGACGGGCAGGACGAGAGAAAAAAGAAAGCGGTGAAAACATCCCATGGAAACCCCCAAGAAAACGGAGGAGCTGTTTACCTCTATCTGGAACAGCAGCTTTGTACGCATCCTGATCTACGCACTGCTCTGTCAGTTCACCATGAGCATCACCAACACGGTGCTGCCCCTTTACGTCATTAACGGCCTGGGCCGTTCCACGGCGGACAGCGGACTGCTGGGCACCATGTTCACCATTGGTAGCGTGTGCTGCCGCTTCTTCGCCGGCTATATCTCTGATCGCTTCGGCCGCCGGGTGACGCTGGTGCTGGGCGCGGGCATCATCAGCATTTCGCTGTTCGTGATGGGCTTCCAGTCCACCTTTATCATGCTGCTGGTGTTTAAGGTCATTCAAGGCATCGGCAATGCGCTGAACTCCACCACCTCCAACGCAGTGGCCGCCGAAGTGCTGCCCCGGGACAAGGTGGGCCAGGGCATCGGCTACTACTCCCTGCACTCCATGGTTACCAACGCCATCGGGCCCAGCCTCTGCCTGGCTCTGATGGGTGTGGGCGTCGTGGCGGCCAGTGGTGCCGGTCAGAACTACACCCTGCCTATGATGGTGGGCGGCGTGATGGGGTTGGTGGCTACGCTGATCGGCCTGTCCCTGAACTATGAGAAGAAGCTTTATACCATCCATCCTGAGATGCGCAAAAAGCCCACCGGCATCCACATCACCGACTTCATTGAGCGCCGCGCCCTGCTGCCTGCCCTGATGATGTTCTTCACTGCCTTCTCCTCCGGTGCCGGTGTTTACATGATCGTGTTTGCCACTGATTATAACTTCTCCACTGTCGGCATTTACTACATCATCAACGCACTGGTCAGCGTGGGTGTCCGATTTGTCTTCGGTTCCAAGTTTGACGGTCTGCGTCCCCGCACCGTGGCCACCATCGCCATTGTGCTGAACGTCATCTCCTACGCGTTGCTGGGCTTCACGCTGAGCGAGTGGTCCTTCATCCTGTCCGCTGTGCTCATGGGCATCTATCAGTCCATGCTGACCCCCACCTTTAACGCCATGGCGATGAAGATGGCACCCGAGAGCAGAAGCGGTGCGGCCAGTTCCACCTACTGGCTGGGCTTTGACGGCGGCATGGCCGTCGGTATGCTGTTCTTCGGCGTTATCATCGACTGGGGCAGCTATCCCGCCGCATTTCTCTTTGCTGCTGCCTATATGGCCATTTTCGGAATTGTGGCGTTCTTCATTCTGCGCAAAGTCAAGCCGCTGCGCGAGATCCAGAACCCGACCGAATAAGCTGCAACTTCCTCTCTTCTTCCTTCTTCTGCGCCGGCACGGTTCTGTGCCGGCGCACTCTTTTCCGGGCGGTGCGGTTGAAAAGGAGAAATGGGCGTGTTATAATCATAATATAATGTAAAAATTAGATTGCGTGATTCGTTTTTTGAGTGAGAGTGTTTGCAAAAGTGCCGTACAGCACTTTTTGGGAGATCAGGGGAGAGACATCAAGATGAAGATCGAACAACTGGAGCGCTTCCTTGTGGTTGCGGACTGTCTGAATTTTACCACTGCGGCAGATCGGCTCTATGTGGGTCAGTCCACCATCAGCCGTCAGATCGCCGCGCTGGAGGACGAGTTGGGTGTCACGCTGCTCATCCGTGGCCCGCGTTCGGTGGAACTTACCGAGGCCGGGCGCGTGATGCAGGAGGAGGGCGTCAAGCTGCTGAGCTATATTGAGCAGCTCAAAAAGCGGGTGCAGACCGCCGGACGGGGCACTATGGGCACCCTGCGGGTCACCTCCATCCCCGCCTATATACCGGTGCTGACTGAGCTTCAGGACAAGACGGCGGAGATTTACCCAAATCTCCAGTTGGAGTTCAGCCGTACCAGCTATGACCAGATCCCCCATCAGCTGGACATTGGGGCGATAGACATTGGCCTGACCTTCTCCTTCTGGGATCATATGGATCCGGCCTATGAACGTCTTGCGGTCGCACCGGAGCATTTCAGCATCCTGTGCAGTAAGCGGCATTGGGCTGCGCAGAAGGCGGAAACGAGCATTTACATTGATGAGCTGAGGGATCAGGAATTTTACTTTGGCCGGGATGGGCTGCACCTGTGCATGCATCCGCAGGATTTTGAAAACAGCGTTGTCACTGCGGCAACCAGAAGTCCCTTTGCGTCGATGGAGGATATGCTGATGCAGCTGAATGTCAGCTCCGGTGTGGCGGCACTGCCCTCGGTGGTGGCCAATACGATCCACGATAATCTGGCGGTGATACCGCTGGCGGATCCGGAGTTCAACTGCGAGTTGATCCTGCTTTGGTGCAAGGATAATAAGTCCCCGGCGCTGGCCAGATTCCTCGAGGTCGTCCATCGCTATCTGAATGAAAAAGCGGAATAAAACACAAAGAGCGCCCGGATGCAATGCATCCGGGCGCTTCGGTCTGACTTAAGGTATCCTGCAAATTTATCTGCCACAACGGCAGGCATCTTTTCTTGGAAATGAAGGCATTTCTGAGATCAAACACCCCTGACCCGTCGGGTCAGGGGTGTTTGATTGAGAAAAGAGAGAAACTGCGGGCGGGGGAACGTCCCGCAAGAGAGAAAAACGGAGTAAAAGGGGAGCGCACTCAGCTCAGAATCGTCTTGCGCACACCGGCCAGATAGAGCACGGTGATGGCCACGGCGATCACATAGGGGTACCAGAATTGGCCCGTCATAATGCCGGTGATAACGGTGACAATGCTGAGGGGGATAACGCTCATACCCAGCGAACGGCACAGGCTCAGGCTGTCCTGATTGAGGGCATCTTTGCCGGCGATGATCTCCAGCAGGCTGTTGATAATGCCGGTGAGCATATAGCAGGCCATAATGGCAATGTTGACATCCGGATCCTCGTCGGCGGCCAGCAATACCTGGAAAACAGT
>CALEQS010000081.1 GCA_937907975.1 uncultured Clostridia bacterium
CACCTCATCCGCCTCACTGCGTTCGGCACCTTCCCCTCAAGGGGAAGGCTTTTGAAGGTGCGCAACAAACCCCAATTTGCCTATATCTTACCATAATAACCATATACTGCATATCGGAAACTTTACCTGCTTCAAGTTGCGCCGGGGGCGCAATTATGTTATACTCAAATTAACTATGAAATGGTAAAAGGAGATTTTCGCCATGAGCGACCTGAGTTTTATCACCGATCCCTCCAAGTGGAAGGACATCACCCCGGATATGTACGACGCGATCAATGCCCAGATCGAACAGACCTTTGAAGAGGGCTGCCACGGCAACTGCGACTCCTGCTCTTCCGACTGCGACCACAGGGAGAGTGCCCAGCTGCCCAAGTTCGCCAAGCGGATGTACGCCGTCAACGGCGGCAAGGGCGGCGCGGGCAAGAGCAGCGTCACGGTCCTGCTGGCCGGTGAGCTGGCCCGCCGGGGCCTGAAGGTGGGTGTGCTGGACTGCGACATCTACACCGCCGTTATCCCCCATATGCTGCACATCTCCGGTCCGGTGCATCGCGGCGAAGGTGGCAATCCCCTGCCCGTCAAGACCGAGAGCGGCATTGAGGTCATGAGTGTTGACCTGATCCTGGACAAGCCCATGGATCCCGTCCTGTGGCCCGGCGTAGACGCCTTCAACATTCTGAACTATCTCTACACCTCCACTCTGTGGGGCGAGCTGGATGTCATGCTGCTGGATATGCCCTCCGGCTGCGGTGACATTCCGCTGGATCTTTACACCACCTTCCCGGTGGACGGCACCATTGCCGTTACCAATCCCGGCGCCCTGTCCGTGGAGGCAGTGCAGCGGTGCATCAACCTGTGCATGATGCTCATGAGCCCCACCGTGGCCTATGTGGAAAACAAGAGCTTTGCCGACTCCTGTGTCAGCAGCGGCGCCTATGAGCTGCCCCACGGCTGTGTCACCGTGTCCGTGCCCTTCTCCGGCGAGATCGCCGTGGCAGGCGAGGAGGGCACGCTGGAGGGACTGGGCTGTGCGGAGCTTACCCCCGTGGTCGACCTCATCGCCACTGCGGTGAAGGTCTCTGCCGCCAAGGCGGCCAAGGCGAAAAAGTGATTCGTCAAATCACCCGTGATCCCCAGTGGAACGCGGGTGATTTCTTTACATTTAGTACTTTTATTTTTGCAGGGGCTATGGTAAAATCTAACCTGTATTGATATGAACGTGAGCGCCCGGTTTGAGCGCCGGAAAGGACGTTGCAATGAACATTCTGAAGAAGATCTTCGGCACCAGCTCCACCAAAGAGGTCAAGCGGCTGATGCCGATCGTGAATAAGATCGAAAGCCTGTCGGACGAGTATAAGGCTCTGTCCGACGCTGATCTGCAGGCCAAGACCCCCTGGTTCAAGGAGCGGTTGGGCAATGGTGAGACTCTGGACGACATTCTGCCCGAGGCCTTCGCCGCCCTGCGGGAGGCTGCGGACCGCGTGCTGGGCCTGCGCCCCTATCAGGTGCAGCTCATCGGCGGCATCGTGCTCCATCAGGGCCGCATCGCCGAGATGAAGACCGGCGAGGGCAAAACGCTCGTCGCCACGCTGCCGGCGTACCTCAACGCGCTGACGGGCAACGGCGTGCACATCGTCACGGTCAACGACTATCTGGCCCGGCGCGACAGCGAGTGGATGGGCAAGGTGTACCGCTATCTGGGGCTGTCGGTCGGCCTGATCGTGCACGACCTGACCAAGGAGT
>CALEQS010000082.1 GCA_937907975.1 uncultured Clostridia bacterium
GCGGGCAGAGCAAAGGCCACCGCATAGTCACGGTCCTCGGAATCCATGAACTTGGTGGGCAGAGCGATGATCTCGTCCACGTAAGGAGCGCAGGAGTTGCAGATCTTGGCGCCGCGGACGATGATGCCCTTGCAGGGCTTGCCGTCAATGCCGATGCCGTCCACGTTCATCTCGACGACGTGCACGAACTGATCGGGGTCGGGCTGCATATGAGCGCGCTTATACTTGGGGTTACGGGAGCCCTTCACGTCGGTCTGGGCGCAGTTGCACACCAGATCGTTCTCCTGACAGTACTCGATGTACTTGTTCAGGCGCTCAAAATACTGGGTGCCGCAGGCCTTGTCGCAGTCATAGGCCACGGAGAAGATCGCGTTCAGAGCATCGGAGCCCATGCAGCGCTGCATGCAGCCGCCGACACGATGACAGATCAGACGGGTCATCAGCTGCTTCTTCAGCAGGTCATCCACGGAGTGGTGAATGTGGGTGGAGCGGTTGATATAGTGGCCGGTGATATGGCTCTTAGCCACGCAGACGTCCTCATAACGGGGATCGTTGGCGGTCTCATAGCACTTGCCCATAACATAGGTGCCGCCGACGATCCAGTCAGCCAGATCGCGGCCCTCGCCCTCAACGCCGTTGGAGCGGTCGACCTTCTTGCCGTGCAGATACACGTTGGGCTTCATGTTCAGCAGACGCTCTTTATATGCCTCATAGGTGCCAACACGCCAGCCGGCTTCGTAAGTACGTTCGATAGCCATTGGTATTACCATCCTTTCCTTTGGTCCGAAAAAAGCGCGCCATGGGGGCAAAGGGTATCCTGTTTGTCTCCGTGGCGCTTTTTTAACTAAAATTAGTGTAACAGAGCCAAGGAAAAAAATCAATTCAGATTTTCGCAGATTTCGTCTAATTTCATGAAAATCCCAAGAAATTCACTATTCATTTCTTTCAGGGAATGTTATAATTCAATTATCAGCTTTTTTCGTTTATTTTCACATTTCAAGTTGCAGAAAGTAGGAGAAATTTATGGAACTTTTGGATATTGTAGATGAGAACGGCACCCCCACCGGTGCCGTCATTGACCGGGAGACCGCCCATCGTAAGGGCATCCGCCACCGCACCGCCCATCTCTGGCTGCTGCGCCAGAGAGAGGGCCGGGTACAGGTGCTGCTGCAGAAGCGCAGCATGGAAAAGGACTCCTATCCCGGCTGCTATGACATCTCCTCCGCCGGCCATATTCCCGCTGGAGTGGACTTTATCCCCTCCGCCCTGCGGGAACTGCGGGAGGAGCTGGGACTTCAGGCCCGGCCAGAGGAGCTGATCCTCTGCGGCGTGCGGCGGTTTGAGTATGAGTCCGTGTTTCACGGCAGGCCCTTCCACGACAATCAGGTCAGCCGGGTCTATGCGCTCTGGCGGGATGTGGAGCCGGAGGCGCTGACGCTCCAGAAAGAGGAAGTGGATCGCGCTGTCTGGATGGACTATGACCAATGTGTGCTTGGCGTGGCCGAAGGCAGCTTTCCAAACTGCATCCGCATGGATGAGCTGGAAATGCTGAAACACGCATGGGCGGTCGAGCCCGGCACAAACTGCACAAATTTGTAAGGATTTGCAAAGAGTTTTTAAGGCGTTCTTAATACTTTTCCGGGCTTTCGTATGGTATGATGAAGCTGTAAAATTGCGGACTTATCATTATAAATCAGAGGTGATAACTATGACTCGCAAGAAAAAGATCGTACTGGTCGTTGTGATCGTCATCGCTCTGGCTGCAGCCGGACTGCTCGTCTGGCTGTTCCACGGCCGCTCCTCCGGCACCACCGGCGGAGTGTTCGTCCAGAGCGTCAACGACGTCAACGCCGCATCCACCGGTCTTGCCAACCGTTACAGCGGCGTGGTGGAGACCCAGAAAACGGAAAAGGTGGAATTTGACACCAGCAAAACGCTGAAAGAGCTGCTGGTGCAGGAGGGGCAGCAGGTGACGAAGGGCACCCCGCTCTTTACCTATGACACCCAGAGCATCGACCTGCAGATCCAGCAGGCAGAGCTGGAGATTGAAAAGATGAACACCACCATCTCCAACGATCAGAGCCAGATCACCCAGCTGGAAAAGGATATGAAGTCCGCCTCCAGCGCGGATAAGCCCAGCTATTCCGCCCAGATCCAGGACCTTCAGGCCGAGATCGCCCAGACGGAGTACAACGTCAAGTCCAAGCAGGCAGAGATCGACAAGCTGAAGGCCTCCATCGACAGTGCCACTGTGACTGCCGGCATGGACGGCACCGTGGAGTCCATCGCCGATCTCGATCTTCTGCTCTCCGGCGGCCTGACCAATTCCGACGGCTCCCAGAGCAACACCTACATTGAGATCCTCGCCAACGGCGACCTGCGGGTCAAGGGCAAGATCAGTGAGCAGAACATTCAGGGCATTTATCAGGATATGCCCGTCATCGTCCGCTCCCGGGTGGATCAGTCCCAGTACTGGACCGGCACCATCTCCGCCATCGATACCCAGGCATCCACGGACAGCAACGTCTACTACGACTCCTCCGACAACCGCGCCTCCAAGTATGCCTTCTATGTGAATCTGGACAGCATTGACGGCCTGATGCTGGGCCAGCACGTCACCATTGAGCCGGACTACGGTCAGGCCGCGGTAAAGGACGGCATCTGGCTGAACAGCGGCTGGATCGTGCAGGAGGACAACGGCAGTGCCTACGTCTGGGCCGCTAAAGAGGCCGGCGCCAAGCTGGAAAAGCGCAGCGTGGAGCTGGGCGAATATGACAGCGATCTGGACGAGTATCAGATCGTCTCCGGTCTGGCCAACAGCGACTATCTGGCCTGGCCGGACACCGACTGCGCCGCTGGTGCCGCTACCACCACCGAATACGTCTTTGACGACTCCGAAATGGGCGGCATGGACGAAGGCATGATGGATGAAAGCATGGGGATGGATAACGGCGCAGGTATGGATGAAGGTTTTGGTGTGGACGGCGGGACCGGCGTGGGCAGCAGTGTCGTCGACTCCGCCGACGCCGCGCCGATTGGCGGTGAAGACACCGCAGTCGGATAAGGAGGGTACAGCTATGATCCTGGACCTTCAGAACATCAACAAGAGCTACGGCGAAGGCAAGCTGGAGGTGCCGGTGCTCTTTGACATCAGCCTTCAGGTGGAGGCCGGAGAATATGTGGCCATCATGGGCCCCTCCGGCTCCGGCAAGTCCACGCTGATGAACATCATCGGCTGTCTGGACGTGCCCACCTCCGGCACCTATATTCTGAATGGCGAGAACATCGCCGGCAAGACGGACGCGGAACTGTCCGCTCTGCGCAACCGCACCATCGGCTTTGTGTTTCAGAACTTCAACCTGCTCCCCCGGGAGTCGGCGCTGGACAATGTAGCCCTGCCTATGCTCTACGCTGGTATACACCGCCGGGAGCGCATAGAGCGCGCCCGCAAGGCGCTGGAACGGGTCGGACTGGGCGACCGCATCCACTTCAAGCCCACCCAGCTCTCCGGCGGCCAGAAGCAGCGGGTGGCCATCGCACGGGCCATGGTCATGAAGCCCAGTCTGCTGCTGGCCGACGAGCCCACCGGCGCACTGGACACCGCCTCCGGCGAGCAGGTCATGGAGCTGTTCCGTCAGCTCAACGAGGAGGGCGTCACCATCGTCATGATCACCCACGAGCAGGAGATTGCCAACCACGCCCACCGCCAGCTGCTGATCCGGGACGGCCGGCTCTCTGACCACAAGGGAGGTGCCCCGGTATGAAGAAAGCACGCAAGATCGTGATCTCCGTTATCTGCTGTATCCTCGTCATCACCCTGATCGTGGGCGGCATTGTATTCTGGCGCAGCAAAAACGCTAAGTCCGTGGAGGTCTATCCCGTCAGCAATCTGACCAGCAGCTACTGGGGCGACAGCACCCAGCTCACCGGCAACGTCTCCACCGGCAAGGTGCAGAGCGTGCCGCTGAAGGACAGTCTCATTGAGTCCATCAACGTCAGCGAGGGCGACACCGTCCATGTGGGCGATGTGCTGATGGTGTACGACACCACTTCCTACCAACTCGCCCTGCAATCTGACCAGGCCCGCATCGCACTGCTGGAATCCCAGATCGCACAGGCCAACCGGGACATCAGCAAATATCAGACTCTGAAGCCCTCTGAGGATGCCCCCCAGCCCACGGAAAAGGTCATCGACCACGGGGAGCTGGCCATCCGCGGCCGCATTGACGCCGGTGACTACGCCGGAGACGGGCAGACCTACCTCTGCACCGGCGAGACCGTTGTCACCGCCGCATTTCTGGAACTGCTGGCCCAGAAGCAGGCCGGAGCCGAGTTCCAGCTCTATGAAGACGATACGCTCTATGGCAGCTGGTATGTGGACGGCAGTATGCTCTCCCCCGCCGCTCCCGGCGCGGACGATGAGCCTGGGGATGACGCAGAACCCGCCGGCGAAGATGCCGCCGCTCCCACGGCGCTCTCCTTCTCCGACTGGACGCTGGGCGATGGCCTGAGCTTCACCGGCGACGGCGTGAGTGTTGACTTCTCCGTTCCCCATCCGGCTTACGGCCAGTTCACCTCCTGCACCCCCGTACCGTATGAGCGCTATGAGACCGTGTATGAGGATGGCTACACGCCGGACGGCTCCGAGAACTATATGTACTCAAAAAAGGAGCTGGCCGACATGGTCCAGCAGGCCCAGCAGCAGTTGGCCGGTTATCAGCTCGACCTGAAATCCGCCCAGATCACCTATCAGCAGGATCAGCTGGTCAGTGACCACGGTGAGGTGCTGGCCGCCATTGACGGCGTCGTCACCGAAGTGAAAGACGCCTCCTCGCTGGCCGCCGGAGACACGCTCCTCACGGTCAAAGGCAGTGAAAACTTCACTGTCACCGCCTATGTGGGCGAGCTGAGCCTGAACACCGTGGCCGTGGGCGACACTCTCAATGTGAACACCTATGAGTCCGGCACCTCCACTACCGCCACCGTGACTGAAATCGGCACCTCCCCGGTAGACGGCAGCTTTGGCTGGGGCAATGACAACCCCAACAACTCCTACTACCCGGTCTACGCCACGGTGGATGATCCCGACGTGCAGATGACCGTGGGCGAATACTGCGAAGTCACCCTGATGGACGACGGCTCGTCCGACGGCGGCAGCTATCTGGAGCTGATGTATGTCCGTAAGGACGAACAGGGCAGCTATGTGATGAAAGCCAATGACCAGAACAAGCTGGAAAAGCAGTATATCGCCACCGGCAAGACGGTCTGGGGCTCCATGGTGGAGATCCGGGGCGGGCTGACGCTGGACGACCGCATCGCCTTCCCCTACGGCAAAACTGTCAAAGAAGGCGCACCGGTCATTGACGCCGATTATCCGAGTATGTAAGGGAGGGCGAAACAGTATGTTAGAAAATATCCGCCTTTCCCTGAAAGGCATCTGGTCGCACAAGATGCGCTCCTTTTTGACGATGCTGGGCATCATCATCGGCATCGCCGCCATCATCGCCATCGTGTCCACCATCAAGGGCACCAATGAGCAGATCAAGAACAATCTGATCGGTTCCGGCACCAATACGGTGACGGTCCAGCTCTATCAGAACAACTACCCTGCCGATTTCAGCTATTCTACTCCCCCGGAGGGCGTGCCCACCTTTGACGACTCCATCAAGGAGAAGGTGCTTGCACTGGACGGCGTGGAGCAGGCCAGCTTCTTCCACAGCCGCGATTACTGCGACAGCCTGTTCTACCTGAACAACAGCCTGAGCGGCTCCGTTTACGGCGTGGACAGCGATTACATTGCCTCTGCGGGACTGCAGGTCACCAAGGGCCGCGGCTTCTCCAATGCCGACCTGACCCAGAGCAAGAATGTCTGCCTGATCGACGAGACCATCGCCGACGCCTTCAATGGTGACGACCCCATCGGTGCCGTCCTGGACGTGATGGGCCAACCCTTCACCGTGATCGGCGTGGTCAGCCAGAAAAGTCAGTTTGAGCCGGTCATCAATTCCATGCAGGATTACTATACCTACAATCAGAGCTCCAACGGCAAGGTGTATCTGCCCGACCAGATGTGGCCGGTGGTGTTCCAGTATGACGAGCCCCAGTCCGTGCTCATCCGCGCCGCCAGCACCGACGACATGACCCAGGCGGGCAAACAGACCGCCGATCTGCTCAACGGCTATCTCACCAACGTCACCATGGATGGCGAGGAAGTGCAGTACCAGAGCAAGGATCTGGCCGACGAGGCCAGCCAGCTCCAGCAGCTCAGCTCCTCCACCAACACCATGCTCATCGGCATCGCCTCCATCTCCCTGCTGGTGGGCGGCATCGGTGTTATGAACATCATGCTGGTATCCGTCACCGAGCGCACCCGGGAGATCGGCCTCAAGAAGGCACTCGGCGCCCGGCGCCGCACCATTCTCGGCCAATTTTTGACTGAGGCCGCCATGCTGAGCAGCATCGGCGGACTGCTGGGCACCATCGCCGGTATCATCCTGGCCCGGGTCATTTCCATGATCGCCGCGGTGCCCGTGGCCATCAGCACACCGGCCATTCTGGTAGCCGTGGTATTCTCCATGGTTGTGGGTATTATCTTCGGTCTCGTCCCCTCGGTCAAGGCCGCAAATCTGAATCCTATTGATGCCCTGCGGTATGAATGATTTTCGAATTTTTCGCCGGCCAAAACGGTAGAAACCATTGAAGCTTCTAACAAAAACCACTTTTCGTTAAGTCAATTTTAGCCAAAGAGGAGGCCGCTTTATGCGGCCTCCTCTGTCCGTTTCAACGAAATGCACAAGGATCTTCTCTCCAGAGCCTTCCAAGTATTGAATTTTCATGAAAGCTGGGTTAGAATGGCCATATAAGGCCATATAATAAGTAAGATTCTTCAATAATCAGGAGGTTTTTCCTATGGCTGAAGAAAAGAAGATGATCCGCCGCATCGGCATCCTGACCAGCGGCGGCGATGCCCCCGGCATGAACGCGGTCATCCGCGCCGTTACCCGCATGAGCATTGCCAACGGCATTGAAGTGCTCGGCATTCTCCACGGCTACGCCGGACTGATCGGCAACGATTTCCGCGTGCTGACGGCCCGCGATGTAGACGGTCTGCTCATGAAGGGCGGCACCATGCTTTATACCGCCCGCTGCCAGGAGATGTTTGACCCGGAGTACCGCCAGCGCGCGGCGGACAACTGCCGTTTTCTTGGCATTGACGGCCTGATCTGCTGCGGCGGTGACGGCACGTTCCGCGGCGCACAGGAGCTGTCCCGGCTGGGCGTGCCCTGTGTCTGCGTCACCGGCACCATTGATAACGATATTTCCTGCACTGACTACACCATCGGCTTTGACACCGCCTGCAACACGGCCATCAATGCCATTGATAAGCTGCGCGACACCATGCAGTCCCACGCCCGCTGCTCCGTGGTCGAGGTCATGGGCCGCCACCACGGCCATCTTGCGCTTGCCGTCGGTGCCAGCGTCGGCGCGGCGGCCATTCTGGTGCCTGAGCGCCCCTCCGACTTTGAGACCACCGTCATCGACAAGGTGCGCCGGGGCCGCATCAACGGGCGCAACCACCACATCATCATCGTGGCAGAGGGCTACCCCATGTCCTGCCAGCAGGTGGCTGACAAGATCGTGGAGGAAACCGGCGTGGACACCCGTATCACCATTCTGGGCCACGTCCAGCGCGGCGGCTCCCCCTCCTCTCAGGACCGCGTCATGGCCACAAAGATGGGCTGCGCCGCCGTTACCGCTCTGATGGAGGGCAAGACCCAGCGCATTATCGTGATGAAGGACAACAAAATCGTTGATATCGACATCGAAGAAGGACTACAATGCGAAAAGAGCCTGGATTTCGATCTGCTCGACAAGTGCCGCATGATGTCCATCTGATACCCATCTGTACTGTATCACTATATCACATAGGAAGTGGAAAGGAGCCAGCATTATGGTAAAGAAAACCAGCGAAGAGATTCTTGAGGGCATGAAGAAGGCCACCGAAAAGGCTACCGATATGATCGGCGATGCCGCCGCTGTTGTGGCAGACGCCGCAAAGCCCGTTGTGCGCAAGGCCAGGAAGGCCGCCGCCCCCACCGTCAAGAAGGCCGTCAAAGCCGGTTCTGAGGCCGCTCAGGCCGTTGTGGAGACCACCAAGAAGGTCACTCCCAAGAAGCCGGAGTATTACGTTCAGTTTGCCGGCAAGGAGATCGACATGGAGGAACTGGCCAATCAGGCCAAGGCATCCTTCAAGGATGAGCACAAGCGCACCGCCGTCATGTCCTGCCGCATCTATCTGAAGCCGGAGGACAGTGCCGCCTACTACGTCATCAACGACACCTATTTTGGCCGCATCGACATGTAAGGAAATTCTCGAAACGGGCGGGCACCTGCACAGCAGGTGCCCGCCCGTTTCTGCGAGAGGTATGCGCCGCTCAGGTGCCTCGATTCGCTGCGCGAATTGTCGGCCTCAGAGCGGCGAGAAGTGAAAAGAGACGGAAGTGAGTTCCGTCTCTTTTCTTAATTGCAATTTGTTCCACCCACTGCGGTGGGTGGAATTCTGTGAAACCAGCTCTTTTGCCCTTCGGGCAAAAGAGCACGGGAATCCGGCTCAATCCAGCTTGAGGTCGCCTTCCTTGATCCAGCCCAGCTTGCGCTCGATCTGGCCGAAAATATAAGTCAGCACAGCGGGCAGAATAAAGCAGATCAACACCAGACCGATCCAGTCGAAGGCGGTGATAGCGCTCTTGGCACCGGATGCCACATCATTTACCCAGCCGGTGCAAACGCCGATCTGGCCCACCAGGCCGCAGGTGCCCATGCCGGAGGACACCGGCGCGCCGTTCATCTGGAGCTTGAAAATGCAGGTGGCGACGGGTCCGGTGATGGCACTGGTCAGGGTCGGCGCGATCCAGATGCGGGGATTGCGGACAATGTTGCCCATCTGGAGCATGGAGGTGCCGATTCCCTGACTCACAAGGCCGCCCCAGCGGTTCTCCTTGAAGGACATGACGGCGAAGCCCACCATCTGGGCGCAGCAGCCCGCCACGGCGGCGCCGCCGGCAAGGCCGGTCAGGCCCAGCGCCGCGCAGATGGCGGCGGAGGAGATGGGCAGGGTCAGGGCAACGCCCACGACCACGGACACCAGAATGCCCATCAGCAGGGGCTGAAGCTCGGTGGCCCACATGATGATCTTGCCCACAGCGCTGGCGGCCGCGCCGATGGGCGGTGCGATCAGAGTGGAGAGCACCACACCGACAAAAATGGTGACGGCGGGGGTGACCAGAATATCCACCTTGGTCTCCTTGCTCACCGCCTTGCCGAACTCAGCTGCGATGATGGCGATGACCAGCACGGCCAGAGGGCCGCCCGCACCGCCCAGCCCGTTGGCAGAGGAGCCGACGGCGATCAGGGAAAACAGCACCAGCGGCGGGCATTTCAGTGCATAGCCGATGGCCACCGCCATGGCCGGGCCGGACATAGCAGTCGCATAGCCGCCGATGGTAGTCAGGTACTCAATGCCGAACTGCTGACCGATCGTATTGATGATGGTGCCGATCAGAAGTGAGCAGAACAGGCCCTGCGCCATAGCGCCCAGTGCGTCGATGCCGTAGCGCCGGGCGGAGATCTCAATGTCCTTGCGTTTCAGAAACGCCTTGAATTTTTCCATGTAGATTCCTCCCATTTTCGCTCATAAAACTTGATATGTGTCTTGACATGTATTGTCATCATTCTATCAGGATACAACGAGAAGTCAACCCGGCATTCGGCACAAATTTCCGCGCCGGGCAAACGCACTCTCATGGCAGGATCACAAATTTTGAGCTTGACCCAGACGATCCTTGTCATGTTATAATCATTCCGTATTTCTTGCCAACAGATATATTGATTTCTGCACACGGCATTGCTATAATTTTTTCGGAGGGGATTGCAATGGAACTTCGCGTGCTGAACTACTTTCTTGTCATCGCCCGGGAAGAAAACTTCACCCGAGCGGCGGAACAGCTTCACGTCACCCAGCCGACGCTGTCCCGCCAGATCGCAGATCTGGAAAAAGAGCTGGGCGTCAAGCTGTTCAAGCGCAGCAACCACAGCATTGTGCTGACGGAGGACGGAATGCTCCTGAAGCGGCGGGCACAGGAGATTTTGTCCCTTGCAGAGAAAACAAAACGTGACTTTCTCTATCAGGAGGAAAAGCTGGATGGCACTGTCACGATCGGCAGCGGCGAGTTTTTGTCCACCCGCATCCTGACCGACTGCATTGCCGCATTCCATAAAAAATACCCCCGGATCCGCTATGAGGTGTTCAGCGGCAACGCAGGAAGCATCAGCGACAATATCGAACGTGGCCTGCTGGATATGGGGCTCATGTCAGAGCCCATCGACATCCGCAAATATGAATTCATCTCCATGCCAGTCAAAGAGGAGTGGGGCGTGCTGGTGCGGGACGACTCTCCGCTCGCCGCCAAAGAAACCATCACGCCGCAGGATCTGTCCGGCCGGCCGCTCATCTCCTCTGTCAACAACATGGTGGAGAGCAATATCGGCAAATGGCTCGGCTCCTATCTCAGTCAGGTGGACGTGATTGCCAAGGGCAACCTGCTCTACAACGAAGCCCTGCTGGGCCAGAGCAATATCGGTGTGGTACTCGCCATTCGGCTGAACTGCCGCTATGACGGTCTGCGCTTCATCCCTTTCGCCCCCGCAATGGAGAGCACGACGGCACTTGCCTGGAAAAAGGAGCAGTTCTTCTCCCCCGCCGCCGCGGCCTTCATTGACTTTGCAAAGAAATACATCGGGGGCATAGCGCATGATGATCGAGGAGCATTAGACAGTCCCGCTCCGTAACGGTAAAATAAAAGCATCATATCAGGATAAAAGGACTGAGCGCCATGGAATATACCAAGCTGGGAAAAACCGACATTTCAATCTCAAAGGTCTGTGTGGGCTGCATGAGCTTCGGCAAAGCCGGCACTATGCACGACTGGACGTTGGACGCGCAGGCCACGGAGGGCGTGGCAAAGCACGCGCTTGACCTCGGGATCAACTTTTTCGACACTGCCAATGGCTACTCCGCCGGGACCAGTGAGGAATACCTGGGGCATGCGCTGAAGAAAAACGTCAGCCGCGACAAGGTCGTCATCGCTTCCAAGGTCTACTTTAACCCGGGCAGACTGTCCCGGGCCGCGATCCACCGGGAGATCGACGGCACACTGAAGCGGCTGGACAGTGACTACCTTGACCTCTACATCATCCACCGGTTCGACTATGAAACGCCGATTGAGGAGACGATGGAGGCCCTGAACGACCTTGTAAAGGCGGGAAAGGTCCGGGCACTGGGCGCTTCCGCCATGTATGGCTATCAATTTTACAATATGCAGCTGTGTGCCCAGAGCCACGGCTGGGCCCGGTTTGAGGCCATGGAAAACCACTATAATCTGCTCTATCGGGAGGATGAGCGAGAGCTGATCCCCATCTGTAATCAAATGGGCGTGAGCCTGATGCCATACAGCCCGCTGGCGGCGGGTCATCTGACCCGGCCGACCTGGAACACCGACACACTGCGCAGCAGGACCGACCGGGTGGCCATGGGCAAGTATGACCGCACCGAGGAGCAGGATATGCACATTGTCTCCCGGGTCCATACCCTCGCGGAGAAATATGGCGTGAAAATGCAGGAGATCGCACTGGCATGGCACTGGGCCAAGGGTGTGGCCTCCCCCATCGTCGGCGCGACGAAGGCGCAGTACCTTGACGATGCCGCCGCCGCACTGAACGTGGTGCTGACGCCGGAGGACATCGCCTATCTGGAGGAGCCCTATGTACCTCACCGCATTGTGGGCGCAATCGACCACAACCCGCCTGAGGGCGTCATGCTGCTGGACGAGAAAAAGTAAGCACCTTTGGGGGCCGCAAAATCAAGGACAGTTGAAAGGAGGTGGTGCACTTGCTGGACAATGATCTGATCCATCGACTGGAACAGCTGCTCTGTCTTATGCCGGAGCAGCCGATGAAGCTCACCGAGCCGCAGCTGGACAAAACACTGGTAGACTGCCGCCTCAATTACCCCCAGCTGGAGGTGCCCGTCCACACGGGCAGCTATGTGGAGATCATGGCGGTCTTCCGTGGTCAGGTGATACAGGTCGTGGAGGACACCTCCATCCCGCTGGACGCGGGCAGCATTCTGCTGACCAGCCCACTGACCCGCCACGGCGTGCTCCCTTCCGCGCCGGACACACTGGCAGTCAACCTGGCTGTCAGCCCCTATTTCTTCGATATGACCGGCGATATTTTCCGCGGTACTTCGGAGCTCTCCCTGTTTCTCGCCGATATTCCCCGCAAAAACTCCAGCGGCGGGCAGTACCTGCTCTTTTCAGTTGCAGATCACCTACCCATTCAAAAGCTCTTTGACGTGCTGCTGCGGGTCTATTTTCTCCACCCGGAGGAACCGGGCTGCGGCTGGACGGATGCGGACAGGGACCGGATTGCCAGCAGCTGCCTGAGTTCCATCCTGTTTTACCTCTACAAGGAGGTGGAACCCACCCTGAGCCGCCTGCCGCTGGAGGAACCGCGGACGCTGGGCCGGACTGCGCAGAAATACATTGAAAGCAATTACCGCACCGCTACGCTCCGGGAGCTGGCCGTGCTGACCAGCTGTTCGGAGTCCACCCTGAGCCGCACCATCCTTCGCCTGACCGGTCAGAGCTTCAGCGCCCTGCTCCAGCACAAGCGCTTCGACAAAGCCGCTGAGCTGCTGGAGACCACCATGCTGCCGGTGGCTGACATCGCCGCGGCGGTGGGTTATGAGTGCCAGAGCTTCTTCTACCGCCGTTTTAAAGCCATCTATGGCTGCTCTCCTGCCAGCTATCGGCGCAGTCACAACAAAAAGAAGATCTGAAGCTGCATATCAGAGTACTATTCTGATATGCAGCTTTTATTTTTATTGAACTCTTGGTGCAAAATCGGACAGTTTTCGTACAGGAATGGCACCTGTTTTCCACCGACCGGCCATTATATAATAAGAGCAGAATGTTATGCCGGCTGATCGGCCGGCCCGTGATTTGAAAGGAGAAATTGAAGATGCTAAGTCCCTATCCTCATCTACTGAAGCCGATCAAAGTCGGCAAGTTCATCCTGAAGAACCGGATGCAGTCCTCCAACTCCATGCCCCACTTTTCCCAGGGCCCCGAGCGCTATCCCGCCGACCCCATTATGGGCCACTTTCTGGGCCGCTCCAAGAACGGCGCGGCCTTTGTCACCTTCTGTTCCATGGAGGATGATCCCGATTCCCCCACCTTCCCGGACTGGCTGGATATGTCCCACTTCCCCCAGTTTGATATGTTTGATGCCCAGTGTCAGAACTACATTGTGGAGATGATCGAGGCCATGCACGGCCAGAACAGCCTGGTCAGCGGCAGTCTGTTCTCCGCCACGAAAAAGTTCCGCTATCAGAATGAGGACGGCAGCTATTCCATCATTGACGCCAACCCGAAGGATCTTCACGGTATCGGCGCCACCTCTATGATGTTCCAGACCATCGGAGACGACATCCCCGCCGAAGATCTGGTCAAAATTGCCAAGAGCTACGGCCAGAAGGCCGCCTTCTACAAGCACCTCGGCTTTGACGCGGTGACCATCCATATGTCCTACCGCGCCCAGGTACCCGGCCAGCTGCTCTCCCCTCTGTCCAACCACCGCACCGATGAGTTCGGCGGCAGCTTTGAAAACCGGTGCCGCTTCCCGCTGATGATGCTGGAGGAGGTCAAGAAAGCCGTCGGTAACGATATGCTGGTGGAGATCCAGTTCTCCGCCGTGGAGCCAGAGGGCGGCTACGGTATGGAAGAGGGGCTTGCATTTCTGAAGAAGGCCGAGCCCTATGTGGACATCGTGCAGGTACGCTCCGCTGAGGCCGATCCCAACCATCCCATCCCCTTCGAGCTGCGCCACACCCCCTTCCTGGAGCTGGCCGCTGAGATCAAGAAGGCCGGACTGGACTTCCTCGTCAGCAATGTGGGTGGCTTTTTCGATCCCGCCGAAGCCGATCAGGCCATCGCCGAGGGCAAGCTGGATCTGGTTGCCATGGCCCGGGCCTGGATCTCCAACCCCAACTACGGTGAACTGGTGCAGGAGGGCCGCGCGGAGGACATCGTTCCCTGCCTGCGGTGCAACAAGTGCCACGGCCGGGGCAAGCACGACATCATGACCACCGTCTGCTCCGTCAACCCGAAGTTCGGCTTTGAGGCCGTTGACCGCCACCTCTACTCCGCCCCTGAGGGCGTGAAGGACATCGCCATCATCGGCGGCGGCCCCGGCGGTATGCGCGCGGCCATGTACCTCTGTGACCGCGGCCACAAGGTCACTCTGTTCGAGGCCAGCGACAAGCTGGGCGGCGCCATCAAGCACGCCGACTACATCCCCTTCAAGTGGACGCTGAAGGAGTACAAGGACTATCTGATCGCCCAAGTTGCCAAACGGGACATCCGGGTAGTCATGAATACCCGCGTCACCCCGGACATGATCGAGGATCAGTACGATGTGGTCATCGCCGCCGTGGGCGCAGAGCCCGTCGTGCCCAGGATCCCCGGTGCGGACGGTGCCAACGTCACCATCGCCACCGATGCCATTATGAACTCCGAAAAGATCGGCCGCAACGTGGTCATCATCGGCGGCGGCGAAGTCGGCGTGGAGACCGGTATGTTCCTCGCCCAGCAGGGCCGGGAGGTCACTGTGGTGGAGATGCGGGACGAGCTGGCCGCTGACACAACCTTCATGCATTACCGTTCCATGTTCCAGGCCGCCTGGGAGGCCATCCCCAGCTTCCACTATGTGCTGAACGCCACTGCCAAGGAGATCACCGCCGACCACGTCACCTATACCGATGCCGGAGGTGAGCATGAGCTGGCCGCCGACTCTGTGGTGCTGAGCGTAGGAATGCGCGCCAAGAGCGATGAGGCGCTGGGCTTCTTCGGTGCGGGCAAGCAGTTCTACATGGTGGGCGACTGCAAAAAGCCGGGCACCATCCAGACCACCAACCGCAACGTGTACGCAACCTGCATGGCCATCTGAGCTGCTTTCAAACCGCGTATTTTCATTTCACAGCATGAAAACACCCACTATGCAGATATTTTCCTGCATAGTGGGTGTTTGTCTATCATGTGCAGTTGCCGTTTCCGGGTTTACTTTTCCCCTGCTCCGCCGGTCATGATGTGAATGATCGTGCGGTCCGTCTCCCGCATACCGACGCTGGCCAGGGTGTCCCCATTGCGTATGGTGTTCTCCACGCCCTTCTCCACAATGCCGTCGCCGCCATAGAACTGGCTGTCGTGCATCTGCATCCCCAGCAGCCCCGCCTCCGCTGTGGAGGCGATCTTGGCCGCACAGCCGGCCTTGGCGCCGTCGCAGATCATGCCGGAGTCGATGGCAATGGCATTGACGATGGTGTGGGCGATCTCGCAGTACCGGCCCCCATAAAGATAGGTAATGCCGGCCCCGGCTCCACAGCCCGCACTGGTGGCGCCGCAGTAGGCAGACAGGCAGCCGATGTCGGTCTTCAAGTGAATGGTCACCAGATTGGAAATGACCAACGCACGATACAGCAGCTACTCGGACACTTTTAGTTCCTCAGCGTACACGATGACCGGCAGAGAGGCCGTCAGGCCCTGATTCCCGCTGCCAGAATGTGATGACCCCGGGCAGCTCACAGCCGTTCATACGGCCGTCTGAGCCCGCCGCAGCGTAGGCTTTGGCCCGGTTGTGGACGCTGTTGCCGTGGGACTTCAACAGGATACTGCCGATGTTTGCGCCGTAGTCCCTCCTCTGCAATGGCTCGGTTATAGGCGATCTGGCGGCCGATCACCTCCCACACATCGTCGATGTTCACGCCGTCGGCGAAATTAACGATCTGCTCCACATTCAGCAGAGTGCGGTCTGTGGCGTGGGCGTCACCCTGCTCAATGTAATTTTCATGTCTGAGCACCTCACCGTCCCGTTCCAGCTGAATGAGGTTCGTATGGTAGCCAGCGATTTCCGCGAACGACGTGTGGCCGCCGCCGATCAGTTCCACCTGAATATCAAAGATGTAGTCATTGTCCGACCGATCCACTGTAAACGGGAAATGCTCCAGCAGTGCGGCGATCTCACCGATCTGTTCTTCGGTGATCTCAGCCAGCACCTGCAATTCGACATCTGTATCTGTCCGTCCGGAGACAATGCCTGCGGCGGCCGCCGCCGCAATGCCCCGCTGACCGCCGGTGTTTGGCACCACGACGCTTTTCACGTTCTTGTTCTTGATGATATTGGCGCTGGCGTGCACCCGCACCGCTTCTGGCTCACAGCCCAATGCCTGCTTTGCCCACGCCGCACAGTAGGTAACGGCGATGGGCTCGGTACAGAGCCCATTGCCGGGATAAGCTCCTCCTTGAGGATCGCGATATAGGCGCGATACAGCTTTTCATCCATATTGATTTCTCCCATTGATGATCCAAGCGGCAAAGGGAAACCGGAACCCTCCTCCGCATAAATTTATGTTCTCAGATCCGATTTGCGGCGTCGTAGCCGGTGCGCACCGCATTGCGCACATTGGACGGCGCGATGTAGTCGCCGATCTGCTCCCACTCCCGGGCACAGCCCGCAAAGGACATTGCCTCATCCAGGCGGGCCCGCATACCGGCGGCGATGATAACGGTATCCGCCGCCACCTGGTGCTCCGTGCCCTCGGCGTCTTTGTAGGTCAGGCCCTGCTCCGTAATGGCAGTGCAGGTGGCGTTGGTCAGGTAGGTCATGGTCTCGTCCATCCGCTCGATCATGGCCTCCTGCGTCAGGTGCATTTCATCGGTGGCCACCTTGTCGGTCATCTCTACGAGAGTGCCCTTGCCGGCATAGCCCTTGTCCAGCGTCAGATGCAGGGCAGTTTCACTGCCCACAAGGCCGCCGACGACGATGACTACCTTCTTCTTCTCCCCAACCGGTTCACAGAAGAAGGGCTGGCGAGACTCCCGTCCCACAGTCGGGTTTACAGAGCAGGAGAAGATGGGCGCGCGGCTGTAGTCCAGGCAGTGGAGACAGCGGATGCAGGGAATGCAGTCGTCCTCTTTTCCGTCACGCCACTTATTCACCCGGGCCGCATCGGAGATCAGGCCGCGGGTCATGCCGACCAGATCAGCAGTGCCGTCTGCCAGCACCTGCTCCACTTTATCCGGGTTCTGGAACGCCCCCAGTGTCAGCACGGGAATGTGAATGTCAGGACATGCCTTGACCGCCTTGGCCAGATAGGAGTTGACGCCCTCCGGCAGGAATTCCGTGGGGCGAGTGATGTTGCCGGGTCCTGAGAAGAACATACCATTGGACACACGGGCAATGTCGATCTTGTCCTGCACATATTTCAGCATCTCGATGCACTCGTCCACCTTATAGCCCACACCGGGTTTTTTGAACATTTCATCGCCGGAGATGCGCAGTTCAATGAGCAGTTTATGACCCACCCGGGCGCGGATCTCGTCCAGCACCATGTCTACGAACCGCATCCGATTTTCAATGCTTCCACCGAACTCGTCGTCCCGCTGATTGATGAACTTGGAGAGGAACTGGCTCATGCACAGTCCATGACCGGCATGGACACACAGCATATCAAAGCTGCACTCCAGTGCGGCCTCCGCCACATCGCCGTAGGTCTTGGCAATGCCAGTCAGCGCATCCTTTGTAAACTTCACCGTGGGTTCGCCATCCTCGGTGGGTTCACCATTGACGGAATAGGTCACCAGATTACCCTGATGGTCGTGGCCGTGATAGGCAAAGGCCAGCAGTTCCAAAGAGACCTTAAGCAAGGCCGTCCCGGCGCATTTCAATATGCACCGGGACGACCTATCTCTTTCCGCTGGTTTATCTGTTTCTAATGCGCGCGTGTGCGTATTAGTTCCTGCGCTCCGCTTTGCCATTGTCTGCATTCAGGCAGCAAAAAACGGTCTGAGAAAACTCTCAGACCGCTTCATTGTGTTGGCATTA
>CALEQS010000083.1 GCA_937907975.1 uncultured Clostridia bacterium
ATTGGCCACGCAGAAGATGGGGGCCATCTCATGCTGAGCGGGAGCCACCTCATTGTGCTGGGTGGTGGCGGTGACGCCCAGCTTCCAGAGCTCAATGTTCAGATCCTTCATAAACGCACCGACGCGCTCACGGATAACGCCGAAGTACTGGTCGTCCAGCTCCTGACCCTTGGGGGCGGGAGCACCGAACAGGGTACGGCCGCAGTAGATGAGGTCGCGGCGGGTCAGATACTTCTCGCGGTCAACCAGGAAATACTCCTGCTCAGGGCCGACAGAAGGGGCGACCTTCTGGGCCTCGGTGTTGCCGAACAGCCGCAGCACGCGGATGGCCTGCTCGCTGATGGCCTCCATGGAGCGCAGCAGCGGGGTCTTGGTGTCCAGCGCCTCGCCGGTGTAGGAGACGAAGATGGTGGGGATGCAGAGAATGTTGCCGCAGGACATCTCCTTCACGAAGGCGGGGGAGGTCATGTCCCATGCGGTGTAGCCGCGGGCATAGGAGGTGGCGCGCAGACCGCCGGAGGGGAAGGAGGAGGCGTCTGGCTCACCCATGATGAGCTGCTTGCCGGTGAGCTGCAGCAGGGTCTTGCCGGCGACGGGATTGGTAATAAAGGAATCATGCTTCTCGGCGGTGGTGCCGGTCAGCGGTTGGAACCAGTGGGTGTAGTGGGTGGCACCCTTTTCAACAGCCCAGTCCTTCATGGCGTTGGCCACCACATCGGCGGATGCCATGCTGATCTGTCCGCCGTGAGCCATGACGTCCATGACCTCGGCGAAAACCTTCTTTGGAAGGCGCTCCTTCATAACGGTCTCGTTGAACACGTTGGAGCCAAAGATTTCGGAAATGTTCATTGTTCTAACAGCCCTTTCCTAGTAGATTACCGGTGGAAACGCCAATAAGGGAGACGGAGGTACCCTATTTAAGAAACCCCATTGTCTCCCTGATGATCTAATCTATATCCTGCCGGTTTGCGCGGCTCTTTTCTAACTGTACACAGCATACACCCAATTCATGCGTTTTGCAAGTCTTATTTTATCTTTATTCAAAATACCGCAAAGGGGGGGATGCGAGACCAGCGAATTTATGGAAAACTGACTGATGGTGAATTTTCTGCGTCAAAAAATTACAGTTACGCCTTGACAGACGGGAGCGGGCGTGTATACTTGAACTATAATGTGAATTCCTATCACGCTGCACTTGCAGCATCGTGACAGCTGACAAGAAAGGAAGTGGACAGCCGTGTCCTTTACCAAGGAAGATATTGTCCGCATTGTTGAGGAAGAGGACGTCAAATTCATCCGGATGCAGTTCGTCGATGTGCTGGGCCAGATGAAAAATGTCGCCATCACCGTTTCCCAGCTGGACCGCGCGCTGGATGGTGAGATCTCCATTGATGGCTCGTCCATCGAGGGCTTCACCAGTGTCAATGAGTCCGATCAGTATCTGGTGCCCGATCTGGACACCTTCTGCATCTATCCGTGGCGGCCCCAGCGGGGCAAGGTGGCCCGTTTCATCTGCGATGTGCACAATGCTGACGGCACCCCCTTTGTGGGCGATCCACGGGCGGTGCTGAAGCGGGTGGTGCAGCGGGCGGCCAAAATGGGCTATACATTTAATGTAGGCCCTGAGTGCGAGTTCTTCCTGTTCCAGACCGATGAGGAGGGCAAGCCCACTACCAAGACCAATGACGAGGCCGGCTATTTCGACCTGGGCCCGCTGGATCACGGCGAGGCCACCCGCCGGGAGATCTGCCTGGCGCTGGAGGAGCTTGGCTTTGAGGTGGAGGCATCCCACCACGAGGCGGCCGCCGGTCAGCATGAGATCGACTTCAAATATGATGACGCCCTGCGCACGGCGGACAACATCATGACCTTCAAACTGGGGGTCAAGGTGCTGGCTCAGCGCAACGGCCTGCACGCCACATTCATGCCCAAGCCAATCTTCGGTATCAGCGGTTCCGGTATGCACATCAATATGTCGCTGTTCCGGGATGGAAAGAATGTGTTTTATAATCCAGACGGAGAGCGGGAGCTGTCCTCTGAAGCCTATGCATTCATGGCCGGTCTGCTGGCCCATGTCCGGGGCTTTACGGCGGTGACCAATCCGCTGGTGAACTCTTACAAGCGTCTGGTGCACGGCTACGAGGCCCCGACCTATGTGGCCTGGTCGTCCTCTAACCGCTCCTCGCTGATCCGCATTCCCGCGTCCCGCGGCATGGGCACCCGCATCGAGCTGCGTTCCCCGGATCCCTGCTGCAAC
>CALEQS010000084.1 GCA_937907975.1 uncultured Clostridia bacterium
GCGGATCAGATCGGCGTTGACCGGTCCAACCTTCTGGAGACCGTTGCAAACTACAACCGCGCCTGTGCAGAAGGGAGGGACTGGGAATTCGCAAAACCGGCGGATGCGCTGGCGGCCATCAACACTGCGCCCTACTACGCCATCAAGGCATCCCCCGGCACGGACGGTGCCTTCGGCGGCGTGCGGGTCAACGGCAGGATGGAAGCCTACGCCGCTGACCGGAAGCACACAGTGGAGGGCCTGTATGTCACCGGCGACTTTGCCTCCGGCCGCTATGCCCTGCTGGGCGGCTACAAGGCGCAGGTGCTCAACGACCTTGCGTGGGCCTTCGCCAGCGGATTCCTGGCAGGCACGAACGCTTCGGATGACCTGGATCGCACATAACTCAAAAGAGAATCAAAAGAGAATAAAGTGAAAAGGAGAGACCCCCATGGCAGTATTTAGTCTGATCTGCATTATCATTGCGATCGTCTTTATCAACTACAGTATGTACCGCGGCCTGGGACTGCCCCTGGCCTGTATCATCGGCACGATCTTCATTTACATCACTTCCGGCATCGACATCGCCACCGGCTGGCAGAACGCGATGGATTCCCAGATCATGAACATGATGGCGACTTATGCGCCACTGTTCCTGTTCGGCGGCATCCTCGGTATGTTCTACAGCGAGTCCGGTGCGGCGACTTCCCTCGGCCTGGCCGTCCTCACCCCGGCAAAAAAGATCAAGAACCCCGCCGGGAAGATGATCGTCACCTTCATTCTGTTCTACATCCTGCGTACCCTGCTGAGTCTGGCCGGCATTGACGGTATGGCCATCATGCCCACCGTCTGCGCTCTGGCCATCGCCGTGTTCAAAGAGCTGGATATTCCCAAGCGCTACATGAGCGCCATCCTCCAGTGCGGCGGCACCATCTCCATGTTCCTGCCCTGGGCTCCCGGCGGCGCAAACATCATCCTGCCTATGCTGCTGCCCGGCTTTACCCCAAGCACTACCTGGGCCGGCCGTCTGTTCTTCCTGGCGATCTTTCTGTTTGCTTCCGTGTTCTGGCTGACCCAAATGATCCGCAAGGATCAGGCCAAGGGCGAGGGCTTCATCATGGGTAAAATGCGCAATATCCCTATCAACGAGAGCGAGCATCGTCCCCACTGGCTGCTCACCCTGATCCCCATCATCGTTATTCCCATCCTGTATAACGCTTTCTCCATGCCCGCCTGGCTGGCGCTGGCCATCGGCACTGCTGTTGCCGCCGTCATGTTCTCCCGTTACATTTCCATCCCCGAGGGCAGGGGCCGTCTGGCCACCATCGTGGATAAGTGCAACAACGCGGGCGTCATGATCTCCGTGCTGCTGACCCTGTCCTACCTGCCTGGCCTGGCCATCACTATCTCCCCGGCTTATGATCTGATCCTGGCAGGCGCCAACGCCATCGCCACTGCACTGCCCCTGTCTCTGGGCTTCGGCATTCTGGCCGTCATCCTCGTGGTCATGGGTAACTCCTGCACCATCGTACTGACCAGCCTTGCCAACTCCATCTTCATGCCCGCCGGTCTGAGCCTGACCAGCGTGTCTCTGCTGATGATCGTCGGCAACACCGTGTTCGACACCCTGCCCAATAGCCCCTTCCTCGTAGCACAGGCCGAACTGCTGGACTCCCCCATGCCCGAGAGCTATCCCCCCATTTTCAAGACCACCATTCTGCTCACCTCTGCCATGATGGTTCTGGCGATCATTCTGGCGGCGGTCGGCATCATCTGATCCACACAGTCGCAAGGAGGTATGTGTTATGCTGCAAATGAAACCGAGACCTCAGAAGATCGCCCTGCCCGGGAAATTCGCCTGCGCCTATCTGGCCGTGGTGGCCGCGGCGGCCATTGCCGGTGCGGTGCTGGGCGGACGAACGATATGTGCGGTGCTGTCCTGCATCGGCCTGTGCGGCTTCGTGGCGCTGGATGCGCTGAATGAACTGCGTATCCACCCGAGAGCGGCGAAGGCCCGTCGGACGCACAGCTATGCTACCATCCTCCTTGCCGTCATGGGCGCGGCCGCCTGCGTGGCGGCACTGGTGCTCACTTGACAAAATTCAAAAGCGAATACCTCTTTTCTCTTACCTGCCGCCCCGGCTGAGCTCCCCCAATTCGCTCTGCCGGGGCGGATCTTTGTCCGCACCAGACAATTCGCAAGCGGGCTTTTCAGCTGCGTCGACAGTGATTCGGCCGTGTGCGGTTGTTAGAATAGAATGAGAAGAGAGAAGGGGATGGAACAATGTATCTATATCTGGAAAAACTGGTGCAGGCTCTGCAAAAGCAGTTCCGCGTGGAGGTCCACCACTTGTCAGCGGTGCAGCTCATCGACGGCATTGCGCCGCTCCCACCGGAACAGTCCCGGCCGGTGGAGCATCTGAACAGCGGCACGCTGTACCTGTGTGATTACCGCCGTCTGCGTCAGCTTGACCCGTTCATTAACCTGGCGCCCATCCTGTGCGTCGTCGAACCGGGCGTACACACCGACGATATTTTTTTTGAGAACCGCACCGCCGTCGTGGTGGAGAACAGCACTGTCATCGAGGTGTTGTTTTTCCTGAACAGCCGGATGTACGACTATGGGCGGCAGTCCTCCGACCTGCTGGAGATCTCCCAGAGTTTCCTGCGCTGTAAGACGCCGGAGGATCTGATGGCCGAGGGCTATCTGGTGCTTGGCAATCCGCTGGTCATTACGGATGGTGCGCAGAAGGTAATGGCCTATACGCCGCCGGCCATCGTGCGCAACTCCCAGTACAACGCCATTATGGAAATGGACTATCTTCCCGTGGGGCACCCGGACCGGGATTCTCTATCCGGCTACTGGCTGACCCGGGAGGCACCGTTCCTGAATCCCGGCGGGGGTGAGGTGCCGGACATCATCTGCAAGGAGCTGACCATCGGCGGCAGCACGAAGGGGTATCTCCATGTTCTGCAGTTCAACCGCAGCTTTCAGGAAGAGGACAACTACATCATCGGCATGCTGAGCAATCTGCTCACCGCGCATCTGTGGAACTTCCACGAGTATGTCCAGAGCGGCAGGGAGGATGCCGTCGGCCAGTTTTTGCGGGATATTCTGGATGACCGGATGCACGATACGGAGGCGCTGCTCCGCCGTCAGCACGAACTGAAGCTGGCGTTCAAGCGCTATATCCGTGTGGCCATCATTGTTTCCAAGAAGGATCTGGACGCCCCCCGGGTCTCCTTCACTCTGCTGGCAGAGCAGATGGAGCAGATGCTGCCCGGGAGCCGGGCGTTCCTCTATAAAAACTCGATCAACGTCCTGCTCACCTGCGACGAGCCGGGCGTGGATGCCGCGGCGCTGCTCGCCCCGGTGATGGAGCTGCTGGAGCAGTACCGCATGGCCGTGGGCATCAGCAATCCGTTTTCCAGCCTGACCCGTCTGCGGGAGTACAGCTATCAGGCATTTAAAGCGCTCCAGCTGGGTTCGACCCTGCACCGGGAGGATACGTTGAACGACTATCGGGACTATGCCATCTATCGTATGGTGGAAGCGGGACTGACCCGTGGCGGGCTGGTGGATTTCTGTATGCCGGAACTTCAGATCCTGCTGGATCACTGCCGGGAAAACGGCCCGGAGCTGCTGGACACGCTGCGCACCTATCTGGAGTGCAGGTGCAATAAGGCGCAGACGTCCAAGGTGCTCTTTACCCATCCCAACACCATCAAATACCGCATCAGTCAGATCGAGTCCATCATGGGTGTCAGCCTGGACGACCAGGAAAATATCATGGCACTTCAGCTTTCCTTCAAGCTGCTGGATTACAGCAGTCATTTTCCGGTGGAACCAAGCGACTGATTTTTACATAATTAACCAAGATTTCCCCCAATTAGGTAGATTCGCCTGAAAATCCTATGCTATCCTGTTACAGGCCGGACGGCTCCTTCTATCTGAGCCGCCGGATCGATTATGGTGAAGAGTGCCAGATCGTTGAGGTGACTGCAGCGCGCGTTCGACACTGGCTGACAGAGCACAGATTTGAAGATCAGATCGAAATCTGGAAAAGAGAATTCGGTGTACATCTAAAAACTCCCGGAAGTATCACGGGAGCTTTTATAGACAGACTGCCCCCATTTTGAACCTCACGCGGGTCTTGAGAGGTGAAGTATAGTGCAGCAGATCTTACGCGCCGGAGGATCAGAGAAGTGAAAAGAAATATGCTGCGCAGTTTTTTTCGCTCGCAAAGTAAAAAATACTATTTTCTCTTGCATTTTCTGAAATGGTGTAGCATACTTGGTTAAAAGAAACTAACTATTGCATGAAGTTAGCTTAATCTAACTAAAAGAAGGGATAATTGGAATGTTTATTGAAGTCCGACAGATCCAGAAATCTTTCGGTCAGGGGGACAGCCGTATTGAGGTGCTTCACGGCATTGATCTGAACATTGAAAAAGGGGAGTTCTGCGTGCTGCTGGGACCGTCCGGCTCGGGCAAGTCTACGCTTTTGAATATTCTGGGCGGCATTGACAGCGCCGATTCCGGCAGTATCTGCATCAATGGGGAGCGCATGGCAGATATGAATGAAAAGCGCCTGACTGCCTACCGCCGCCGTCATCTGGGCTATATTTTCCAGATGTATAATCTGATCCCAAACCTGACTGTGCGGGAAAATATCGAAGTGGGTGCCTATCTGAGCCAGGATGCGCTGGATGTGGATGAGCTTCTACACACGCTGGGGCTGCATGAGCACCAGCGCAAGCTGCCCAACCAGCTCTCCGGCGGCCAGCAGCAGCGCACCGCCATTGGCCGGGCGATCGTCAAGAACCCGGATATTCTGCTCTGCGACGAGCCCACCGGCGCACTGGACTACCAGACCAGCAAGGAGATCCTGAAGCTCATTGAGACGGTGAACCAGAAGTACGGCAACACCGTTATCATGGTCACCCATAACGATGCCATCCGTCTGATGGCAGATCGGGTCGTCCGGCTGCGGGATGGCCGCATCCGCAGCGATGAGCCCAATACGCATAAGCTGTCGGCGGAGGAACTGGAGTGGTGAAAAAGCAGAAACAGAAAAGCCCGCTGCGGCGGCGGGTCTTACGGGAGCTGCGGGATGAATTTGGCAAATATCTGGTCATTTTTATTCTGCTGACGCTGACCATCAGCATGGTGTCCGGCTTCCTGGTGGCGGCGGGCAGCATGATCCAGGCCTATGACGAGAGTTTTGAGATCTACAACATTGAGGACGGCCACTTCACCACAGCCAAACAGCTCAGCCGCGCCCAGCGCAAGGCAGTGCAGCAGCTTGGTATCAGCGTCTACGACCTGAACTATGTGGAGCAGCCTCTGGAAAACAGCCGCACCATGCGCATTTTTGCGCCCCGCACTGAGGTGGACAGGGTCTGCCTGATGCAGGGCGGGATGCCGACGGAGGCGGATGAGATCGCCGTTGACCGTATGTATGCCGACAACAACGGGCTTGTGATCGGAGACAGCCTCACCAGCGCGGATGGTGCTATGACCTGGCGCATCACTGGTCTTGTGGCACTGTCCGACTACAGCGCACTGTTTCAGGACAATAATGACTCCATGTTTGACTCCGTCCAGTTCGGCGTAGCCATTGTGACACCGGAGGGATTTGACGCGCTGGGCACAGATCACCTCAATTGGTGCTATGCATGGAAGTATGATACGCCAGTGGAGGATGAGACCGAGGAAAAGGATCGCAGTGAAGACCTTATGAAGGCCATGATCGACGAGGTCAAACTGGAGAGCTTTGTGCCCCAGTATCAGAATCAGGCCATTCACTTCACCGGCGATGACATGGGCGGTGACCGGGCCATGATGGCGGCACTGTTGTATATCGTCATTGCCATTATGGCCTTCGTGTTTGGTATTACCATCAATAATACGATCGCGAAGGAGTCCAGTGTCATCGGTACGCTCCGGGCCTCAGGTTATACCAAAGGGGAGCTGGTGCGCCACTATATGGCCGCACCTGTGCTGGTCACGCTCATCAGTGCACTCATTGGTAATATCGCGGGCTATACAGTGTTGAAAAATGTGTGTGCCAATATCTATTACGGAAGCTACAGCCTGACCACCTATAAGACGATCTGGAATGCTCAGGCATTCCTGCTCACCACGGTGGTGCCCATTATCCTGATGATGCTCATCACTTTCTTGGTGCTCTGGCGCAAGCTGTCGCTGTCCCCGCTGAAATTTCTGCGCCGTGACCTGAGCCGGAACCGCAGCCGCAGGGCGGTGCACCTGCGGGAGAAAACGCCGTTCTTCCGGCGCTTCCGTCTGCGGGTCATTTTCCAGAACGCCGGCAGCTATGTGGTGCTGGCCATCGGCATCCTGTTTGCCAATCTGCTGCTGATGTTTGGCCTGGCGTTCCCACCGGTGCTGGATCATTATCAGGCGGAGCTGAGCGGAAATCTGCTGGCGGATTATCAGTATATGCTCCAGGTGCCGCTGGAGCTGACGCGGGAGGATCACAAGCTGGAGAATCTCATTGCGGCGCTTCGGTTCCGGTCCGCTGTGGAGACGGAGGACCCGGACGCGGAAAAATTCAGCGCCTATTCCCTGCGCACGCTGGGGGAGGAATACCCCGCCGAGGACATCCTGCTTTATGGCGTGGAGCCGGACAGCAAGTATGTTTCCATCGAGCCGGGCAAGGTGAACATCTCCAAGGCTTATGCGGATAAGTACGGCATTGGCGCCGGGGACACGATCACGCTGAAGGAGGAGTATGAGGACACGAGCTACTCCTTCCCGGTGGATTCGGTGTATGACTATGAGGGCGGCCTGTGCGTCTTTATGGATCGGGACAGTCTGAATGACGCGTTTGAATTGGGAACCGATTACTTCTGTGGCTACTTCTCTGCGTCAGAGATCACCGACATTGATGAACAGTATATCGGTTCGGTCGTTGATCTGGATGCGCTGACAAAGATCTCCCGCCAGCTGAATGTCAGCATGGGCAGTATGATGGTGCTGGTTGACGGGTTTGCAGTGCTCATCTTTGTGGTCCTCATCTACCTGCTCAGTAAGCTGACCATCGAGAAGAATGCTCAGTCCATCTCCATGGCCAAGATCCTCGGTTATTCGGACGGGGAGATCGGGCGATTGTATATTTTGCCCACATCCATTGTAGTGGTCGTACTGTTGCTGCTCAGCCTGCCCATTGAGAGCTGGATCATGGTGTTCCTGTTCCGGGCGGTCATGCTGCAGATGATGAGTGGCTGGATTCCGCTCTGGATCGACCCGGCGATCTACTGGAAGATGATCGCCCTCGGCGTGGGCTCCTATGCGGTGGTGGCCCTGCTGGAAGTGCGGCGCATCAAGCGGGTGCCCATGGACGAGGCACTGAAGAATGTGGAATAAGGAGGCAAGCGTGATGTGGAATAGAACGCAATTTTGCCGCCGCGTCGGCGCAGCGGGCCTGTCTGCGCTGATGATCGCGGCGCTGATCGTGCCGGCGTCTGCGGCGGAGAACGTGGGTGAGAAGGAGGAGACCGTCTATATTCAGGCAAATGCGGATGGCTCACCCCGCAAGACGACGGTGGAGACCGTTCTGCGGGAGTTGGGGGATGGCGCCAAGGTGCGGGATCAGACAACGCTGACCGACATCAAAAACACCGAGGGGGACGAGGAGTTCACCCTCGATGCAGACGGTGCGCTGTGGTGGGAAAACCACGGCGAGGACATTCAATACGAGGGCCGAACGGCGGAAGAACTGCCCGTGGGGGTGACCGTGACCTACTATCTGGACGGACAGGAGATCGCGGCCAATGCACTGGCGGGCCGGAGCGGCCGCGTCACCATCCGCTTCGATTATGAGAATGCCAGCACCCGGACGGTCAGCGTGGAGGGAAACGAGTATGAAGTCTGCGTTCCCTTTGCGGCCATGTCCATGGCAGTGCTGGACAGCACGAAGTTTTCCGACGTTGAGGTGACCAACGGAAAGCTCATCCGCATGGGCGACACCATGCTGGCCGCCGGGATGGCCTTCCCCGGCCTCTCGGATGCGCTGGCGCTGGACAGCTATGACGCGGACGTGGATGTGGACATTCCGGAATATGTGGAGCTGTCCGCCGATGTGACCGACTTTGCACTGGATTTCACGGCGACGATCTTTTCCCCGGGATTGTTCTCTGAGCTGGATCTGAACGATCTGGACGATGTGAAGGAGCTTCAGGATAATATGGATCAGCTGGCTGACGCCTCCGGCGCGTTGGTGGACGGCACGGCCCAGTTCCGGGACGGACTGAGCGAGTTCCAGTCCTATCTGATGCAGTACCTGACCGGCACGGACGCGCTGACTCAGGGAGCGGGACAGCTTTCCGACGGCTTGACATCGCTGGACAGCCAGAGCGGCGCCCTCTCCGACGGCCTGACTGCCCTGACAGACGGCTTACAGCAGATCAACGACGCACTGAGCGGCCTGTCCCTGCCCGGCGGGGAGGACCCGGCGGCAGTGGCGGCGGCAAGGATTCAGGCCGATGCGGAGACCATCCAGTCTGTACTGCCCCAGCTCCAGACTGTGCTGGATCAGGTGGACACCTACGGCGCAGAAGTGGAGCGTCAGACTGCCGCCGCTCAGGCCGCCTTAGATGGCATCGACCTCTCCAATGCGGATGACGTCGTCCGGCAGGGAGTGGCGGCGGCCCAGGCCGCGCTGGCCGCAATGCCCCAGAAGCCCCAGCTGGACTGCTCCGCGCTGGCGGAAACGGTGGAACAGGCGGTGTCCGATTTGCAGACGCAGATCACAACGGTCGGTGTCCATGCCGGTGCGCTGGTCCAGATGACCGGACAGCTGACTGCATTCCAGAGCGGGGTGCAGTCTCTGCTCACCGGCGGTCAGAGTTTGAGCGGCGGCTTCAACCAGTACGCCGCGGCGGTGAGCCAGCTCTCCGCCGGTGCGGCCCAGCTGCGTCAGGGCACCCAGACCCTGTCTGAGGCTGGGAGTGCGCTGACCACTGGCTTCTCCGCCCTCACCGGGGCGGGCGGCACGTTGGCAGACGGCATGGCGGCCTTTGACGAAGACGGCATCCAGCCGTTGGTCGAGCTGACCGGGGACGATCTGACCCACTTCACTCAGCGCCTGAAGGCCCTCAAGCAGGCGGATGAGTCGTACACGAATTTCGCAGGTCTGTCCGACGGCATGACCGGCAGCGTCCGGTTCCTGTTTGAGACAGACGAGATCAAGAAATAACAGAAAATAAAATCCCTATGTCTGCAATGATATGTACCCCCAATACTGGACACCCAGTATTGGGGGTACATATCACAACTTGCTGGTGTAGACATGGGTTTTTCTTATATTGGCGTGAAAATTCGGGATATTCTTTCAATGGAGTGTGTGGTATACTCAGTTCAACAAATCGCTGTTTGTGAGGATGAGATATGCAGCTTCGGGAATATCGCCCTTCTGACTGTGAGCAGTTGGCTGAACTGTTTTATCAAACGGTGCATAGCGTAAATGCAAAAGATTATACCAAAGAGCAGTTGGATGCTTGGGCAACGGGTAAGGTTGATTTGGGTGAATGGAATTGTTCTTTCCTGAAACACAGAACAATTATTGCCGTAGAGAATGGCAAAATTGTCGGGTTTGGGGACATCGATGACACTGGCTATTTGGACAGGCTTTATGTTCATAAAGACTACCAA
>CALEQS010000085.1 GCA_937907975.1 uncultured Clostridia bacterium
GGCGGCCGCCAGCGGCGGCTTGACCGCGGCCCCGGCGCGTCAGGCCGCGACCCTGCTGTTCTCCAACTTTCTGACCGGGCTCATCTCCTCGGTGCTTCTGCCGTTGACCTATCTCTATGCAGCCGCCTGTGTGGCCTCGGCGGCCATGGACGGCGGGCGGCTTCAGAGCCTGTGCCGCCTTCTGCGTTGGACGATCACCACGGTACTTACCGGCGCCGTGCTCTGCTATACCGGCTATCTGACCATTGCGGGCAGTGCCGCCTCGGCGGCGGATGCCACGGCCATGAAGGCGGCCCAGATGGCCGTTTCCGGTATGGTGCCGGTGGTGGGCGGTATTCTCTCAAGTGCCACAGAGAGCGTATTTGCCGGGGCGTCCGTCTTGCGCAATTCCATCGGGCTGTTCGGCGTGCTGGGAGTGCTGGGGTTCTGCGCAGTGCCGTTCCTGCGGCTGGGAGCTCAGTTCCTTGTCTATAAGCTGGCATCTGCCCTGAGCGGGGCTCTGGCTGACCACCCGGCGGCCAAGCTCATTCAGGAGCTGGGCAGTGTGTTCGCACTGGTCATGGGTATGGCCGGAGCCTGTGCGCTGGTGACTCTTCTGGCCCTCATCTCCACTATTACGGCGGTGACGCCATGATGGAGAGTGTGCGTACATGGGTGCTGTCCGTTCTGGCGGCGGCCCTTCTGCTGGGCTTGCTGGAGTCCTGTGCTCCCAAAGGGCCTGTGCGCTCGGTGGCAAAGCTGGCGGCGGGTCTGGCACTCTTTCTGGCAGTGGCCGCGCCGCTGGAGGAGCACCTGACGGACTGGCTGGGCCGTGCCTTTCGTGAGAAATTGGCCAGTGTCACCGTCTTTTCGGACACGCTGACCGAGACGGATAAAACTTATCTGGAAACCATCATGTCCCAGCGTGCGGCGGAATATATTGTGAGCGAAGCCGAGACGGTGGGAGCGGCGGTAACGTGCATCGTGGAGTGCAGCTGGACGGAGGAGAACCTTCCAGTCCCATGTGCCGCCGTCATATGGGGCAGTCTGACATCCTCCCAGCGTGCGGCGCTGACGGCTTATGCGTCCCAGCAACTGGGCATTGCGGAGGATCAGATCCGATTTGAGGAGGATGTGGAATGAATGGTAAGCCGGATCTCGGCCGCCTGACGGCCCGCTTGGAAAAGTTCAGGCTGCCCGCACTGATCCTGTGTCTGGGCGTGGTGCTCATGCTGCTGCCCGGAAAGAACCGGACGACCCGGCAGACCGCGGCCGATACCACATCGCAGACGAGCGAGAGCTTTGACCTTACGGCACTGGAGCACCAGCTCTCCGATGCGCTCTCAGAGATCAGCGGCGTGGGGGAGTGCACGGTGGTGATCACGCTCCGTTCCAGCGGGGAGCAGGTGCTGGCACAGGACACCTCGGAGGGCACCTCCTCTGATACGGAGACCGTCGTCATCTCCACCGGCACCGGCACAGAGGAGGCAGTCAGCGTCAAGACCATCTACCCGGAGTTCCAGGGGGCGCTGGTCATCTGCGAGGGGGCGGATCAGGCGGGGGTGAAGCTGGATGTGCTGAAGGCGGTGTCTGCAGTTACAGGACTGAGGAGCGATCAAATTTCAATTTGTCAAAGAAAGTGAGTGTGTGCAATGAAAGTCTGGAAACGCAATGCTGTGGTGGCGGCCATCGTGCTCTTCGTCTGCGTGGCGGTCTATCTGAACTGGTCCTACGGCCAGAAGGACGCGCTGGCCTCCGGTGCGGCGGGATCCAACGACACCAAGACGCTGGGGGAGGCGGAGCTGGTGGGCGGCGACGGTGCCGTTGACATCACCTCGGATCCGGCGCAGGCGGACGCCCCGGCGGAGATCACGGAGACGAACTACTTTGACGCGGCCCGCCTCTCTCGTCAGGAGGCGCGGGATGAGGCACTGTCCATCCTCCAATCCACGGTGGACGATCCCAACGCGGACGCGGAGACCATCGCGGCGGCATCGGAGAGCATCACCGCCATGGCCAGTGCAACCACGATGGAGTCGGAGATTGAGAATCTGGTGGCCGCCAAGGGATATGCGGACTGCGTGGCCTATATCGGGGATAACAGCGTCAGCGTGGTCGTTTCCGCCCCGGAGGGCGGACTTCAGGCCGCAGACGTGGCGAAAATCACCGACATCGTCATGGGCCAGACCAGTTTCGCCGCCGACCAGGTCAAGATCATCGACGCGGAGCAGTGAGTCCTGTTTTGCTGAAGGCCCGCCGCAGAACGCGGCGGGCCTTCACTTTGTGCTTGTAATTTTCGCCCTGTGTGTTAAAATGAAGAAAAAGTCTGTAAATGCACAGGAGGTTATCCGCCATGAGCGAGAATAAAGAATACGTCAGCCAGATCGAGGGCCAGAGCAATGTCCACATTTCCGGTGATGCGATCTGCACTGTGGCGGCCGTGGCAGCTGTCGAGGTGGAGGGCGTCGCAGGCCTGTCCAATCTGGGCAGTGATGTGGCCGGCATCGCCGCAAAGAAGAACCTTTCCAAGGCCATCCGTCTGCGCACGGAGGAGGACAAGCTGGTGGTCGATGTGTCCCTGCTGGTGACGTTTGGCAGCAGCATCCCCACGGTGGCAAAGAACGTGCAGAATGCTGTGCTTTCCAATCTGGAGTCCGTCATCGGCCTGCAGGTCAGTGCGGTCAATGTCTATGTCTCTGGCATTGCCTTTGCCAAGTGATTTCAAGCGAATATGCATCAAGCGGGACGGCTGTGCGCCGTCCCGCTGTTTCTTTCCGGGAAAAGTCTTTTCTTTCCCGGAAAAAGCGTGTATAATAATACTGAATAAGACTTTGCTTTTTGTGGATATGCATTGTATATAACCGAAATGGGGGAGAACGATATGACCAGAACAACTGCCCGTGAGATCGCCGTCCACCTTGCCTATGAGATGGGTTACAGCGACTGCTCCACGGAACAATTTCTGGAGGAAAAACTGAACCGGGATTATTTTGCGTCCATGGCTGAGGCGGAGGAGCTCTACCGGAAGTTCCCGGACAAGGAGCAGCTCGCCTACATCCATCAGGTGATCGAGGGCGTGGGCCGCCACGGCTATGAGTTGGACAGCGACATTGAGCGCTATGCCAAGGGCTGGAAGTTCAGCCGCATTCCCCGGGTGGCCGCAGCCATCATGCGGGTCGCCATGTATGAGATCCTCTATATGCCCGAGGTGCCCAACGGTGCCGCCATCAACGAGGCGGTGGAGATCGCCAAGCACTATGAGGACGACAAGGTCGTCTCCTTTATCAACGGCATTCTCGGCTCTTTTGTCCGCGCCGAGTGTGCTGAGCCGGAGACAAAGGCCGCCGAGGCACAGCCGGAGACCGAGGCTCAGGAATGAAAACCGTTCTGGGCTTTGACACCAGCAACTACACCACCTCTGCCGCCGTGTTCCGTGCCGATGGCACAGGCTGTAACGAAGGTCGTCTGCTGGACGTGCCGGAGGGCGGACTCGGCCTGCGGCAGAGCGACGCCCTGTTTCAGCACGTCCGCCGTCTGCCCGAGCGGATGGACGCCCTTCGTGATGCGGGGGAGCTGCCTGCGCTGACAGACTTGGCCGCCGTTGGAGCTTCCACCGCGCCCCGTGCGGTGGAGGGCTCCTATATGCCCTGCTTCCTCGCCGGGACCTCTCAGGCCCGGGTGCTGGCGGACGTGCTCGGGGTGCCGTTTTTCGGCTGTTCCCACCAGCAGGGTCATGTGGCTGCCGCCAGCTGGAGCGCCGGTCATCCCGAACTGCTGGACGCGCCCTTCCTGTCTTGGCACCTGTCCGGCGGCACGACGGAGCTCCTGCTCACCGAGCCGGTGGACGGAATGCCCCATATGACCATTCTGGGGGCGACGGAGGACATCTCCGCCGGTCAGCTCATCGACCGCACCGGAAAGCTGCTGGGCATCCCATTCCCGGCGGGTAAGGCGCTGGACGCACTGGCGGCCGAGAGCGACAGCACAGACTGCTTCCCGGTCAAGCTCAGAGGCCTCAGCTTCTCCCTCTCCGGGGTGGAGAATCAGGTGAAACAGCGTCTGGAGAAAGATGTCCCGGCGGCAGATGTTGCCCGCTTTGCGCTGAACACCGTGGTCAGGCTCATCCGCCAGGTGACGGAACAGGCCCAGAAGGAGCACTCCGGCCTGCCGGTGCTGTTTTCCGGCGGTGTGGCCTCCAACGCGCTGCTGCGCCGGGATCTGGGGGAGCGGGCGCTCTTTGCTGAGCCGCGCTACTCCACGGACAACGCCATGGGTGTGGCCATCCTGACCCTCCGGGCGCTGGAAAGGGGTCTGATCTGATGGGCGGCTATGCTGTGGAGCCCAAGGTGCTGACAGTCAGTCAGCTCAACCAGTATTTAAAGACCCGCTTTGACAATGACCCAGCTCTGGTGAGCATGGCCATTCAGGGCGAGATCTCCAATTTTAAAAAGGTGTCCAACGGACACTGCTATTTTTCCATGAAGGACGCCACGGGGATGCTGAAATGCGTCATGTTCCGTTCTGCGGCGCAGTACCTGCGCTTCAAGCCGGCGGACGGCGATCAGGTGGTGGCCTTCGGACGGGTGACGGTGTACCCCCGGGACGGCTGTTATCAGCTTTATGTGGACATGATGGCACCAAAGGGCGTGGGCGACCAGTCCGTGGCCTTTGAAAAGCTCAAGCAGAAGCTGGCCGCCGAGGGCCTTTTTGACGAAGCACACAAGAAGCCCATTCCGGTCTGCCCAAACCGCATTGCGGTCATTACCTCCATCACCGGCGACGCCATGTGGGATATGATCCGCATTCTGGGCCAGCGCTGGCCCATGGCCAGGATCGTGTTCCTGCCCGTTGCCGTACAGGGCGTCAAGGCCCCTGCCGAGCTGACGGGCGCGGTGCGCTATGCCAACCGCTGGAAGGTGGCCGATGTGATCATCATCGGCCGCGGCGGCGGTCAGGCGGAGGATCTGGCGGCCTTCAATGACGAGAAACTGGCCCGGGCCATCTATGATTCCGAACTCCCCGTCATCTCCGCCGTGGGACACGAGCCGGATGTGACC
>CALEQS010000086.1 GCA_937907975.1 uncultured Clostridia bacterium
AAAAAGGCGCTGGAGCTGGCCGAGCGCTGGGGGCTGACCACCGGCGGGGACGAGGGCTATGTGGGCACCGTCGATCTGAACGACAAGGCTGACCAGCTGCACATTCTCGCCCATCTTGACGTGGTCGGCATCGGCGACGGCTGGGAAACCGACCCCTTCACCATGGTGCGGGACGGCGACCTCATCTATGGCCGGGGCGTGGACGACGACAAGGGCCCCGCCGTGGCCGCGATGATGGCCATGCGCTGTGTGAAGGAGCTGGGGCTCCCCCTGAGCAAAAACGCCAAGCTGGTGCTGGGCACTGACGAGGAGACCGGCTCCCGGGACATTGAGCACTACTACGCCAGCCACCCCTATGCCCCCAATTCCGTCACGCCGGACTCCGATTTCCCCGTGACCAATATTGAAAAGGCCCGCTATGCCCCGGTGTTCTCCGCCAAGTTCGCCCCCGCCGAAGTAAACGCCCCCCATCTGGTGCGTATTCAGGGCGGCATCCGGGCCAATGTGGCCCCCGGTGAGTGCCGCGCCGTGGTGGCCGGGCTGAACGCCCAGCAGTGTGCCGAGGTGTGCAAAGTGATGGAGCACAGAACCGGCGTGGCCTTCATCCTGATGGACGAGGGCGATAAGCTGGCCATCGCCGCCCACGGCGCGGAGGCTCACGCCTCCACCCCGGACGAGGGCAGAAACGCCATCACCGCCCTGCTCAGCGTACTGTGCGCCCTGCCGCTGGCCGAGACGCCGGCGCTGACCGCCGCCCGTCAGCTCCACAGCGTGTTCCCCTTCGGCGACAACAAGGGCGAGGCGCTGGGCATCGCCCAGAGCGATGAGGTCTCCGGCGCGCTGACGCTGACCTTCTCCGTGCTCCACCTGGACGAAAAGGGTTTTGACGGCCAGTTTGATGTCCGCGCCCCCATGTGCGCTACCGAGGAGAACTGCGTCAAGGCCACAGAGCAGAAGTTCGCCGCCTTCGGCTGGCAGACGGTGGGCGCCATGACCCCGGTTCATGCGGTGGACGCCGACTCCGACTTTATCCGCACCCTGCTGGGCTGCTACGAGCATTTCAGCGGCAAGAAAGGCTACTGCGAAGCCATCGGCGGCGGCACCTATGTCCACGAGATCCCCGGCGGCGTAGCCTTCGGTGCCGGCGATGTGGAGTTTGACTCCCGGCTCCACGGTGCCAATGAGCGCGCCCGCATCAGCCAGCTGCTCCTGTGCGCCAAAATTTATGCCGCAGTGATCGCGCAGCTGTGCGCGTGAGGATTAGGACAATTGGGGTTTGCAGGTTTCCTCCGAAAGGCTTCTCCTTTGGGGGAAGCTGGCACGGCGGAGCCGTGACTGATGAGGGGGCAGGTCTAGAATAGCTTTCTGTTCGTCGCCCTCCGGGCGGTTGGCCGCTTGCACGCGCCTGCGGGCGCAGTCGGTCGCTTCGCTCCACAGAATGACATACATGGGTGGAAATCTGGCTTTATTTCGACAAACTCCAATTTACAGTCTTTAAGCGTAACAAGCCGCCCGGTTTTCAAATGAAAACCGGGCGGCTTATCAATGATTTATTATTCTGAAGACAGGTCAGACCAGACGGCGGACGCAGAAGCCGGCGCGTCTGGTGTTGACGCGGGAGATGCCGATGCCGTGGGCCTCGTCGATGGCATTGACCACCATGCCGCCGCCGATGTAGATGGCGACGTGGCCGGAATAGCAGATCAGATCACCGGGTTCAGCCTCGGAATAGCTGATGCCGCGGCCGGCATAACGCTGAGAACCGGAGTAGTGCTCCAGTGAAATGCCGAAATGACCATACACCCGCATGGTAAAGCCGGAGCAGTCACAGCCATTGGTCAGGCTGGTGCCGCCCCAGACATAGGGGTTGCCAATGAACTGCTGGGCATAGGCCACAATCTCGGCGCCGGAAACAGAAGAACTGCTGCTGGAGCCGGAGCTGGAACTGCTGGAATCACTCTTGGTGGAGCTGTTTGATGTACTACTGCTGGAGGTGGTGCTGCTGTTCTTCTTGGTATTCGCAGCAGCGGCCGCCGCCTCATCAGCCTTGCGGGCGGCCTCTTCCTGACGGGCCTTCTCGGCGGCCTCAGCCTGCTTGCGGGCTGCTTCCAGCTGGGCCTGATACTCAGCCTCGCTGGCGACGATGTCGGCGTCCAAATCGGAGCGCTGGCTCTCGATCTCAGCCAGCTGAGCGGCGTAGGTGTCCTGATTGGCCTGGATCTCGGCAATCAGCGCATCGTTCTTGGCGGAGGCGTCGGACACGGCGGACTGCTGGGTCTCCAGCTCGCTGAGGGCTTCCTCCTGGCCGGCTTTCTCCTGCTCCAGCTGAGCCTCGGTGTCAGCGACCTCCTGGCGGGCGGCCTCAAGGGCATCCACCACGCCGTTGTCGTAGTGCACCACATCCTTGATGAAGTTGATGCGGTCCAGCAGGTCAGAGAAGTTGGCCGCATCGAACAGAATGGACCAGTAGCTG
>CALEQS010000087.1 GCA_937907975.1 uncultured Clostridia bacterium
GCTGACTAAGGAGGTAACCGACTGTGTTTAGAGGTAAGAAATATCAGAACAGCGCTAAGCTGCTGGAGAAGGGCGTCTCTTATGATCCCACTGACGCCATGGATCTGGTCGTGAAGACCGCTTCCGCCAAGTTCGATGAGACCGTCGAGCTGCACGTTCGTCTGGGTGTCGACTCCCGCCACGCCGATCAGCAGGTCCGCGGTGCCATCGTCCTGCCCAACGGCACCGGCAAGTCCGTCCGCGTGCTGGTGTTCGCCAAGGGCGACAAGGCTGACGCTGCCCGCGCCGCTGGCGCTGACTTTGTCGGCGATATGGATCTGGTTGAGAAGATCCAGAAGGAAAACTGGTTCGACTTTGACGTGGTCATTGCTACCCCCGACATGATGGGTGTCGTTGGCCGTCTGGGTAAGGTGCTGGGCCCCAAGGGTCTGATGCCCTCCCCCAAGTCCGGCACTGTGACTCCCGACGCCGCCAAGGCTGTTCAGGAAGCTAAGGCCGGTAAGGTCGAGTATCGTCTGGACAAGACCAACATCATCCACTGCCCCATCGGCAAGGTTTCCTTCGGCGCCGAAAAGCTGCAGGAGAACTTTGACGCTCTGATGGGCGCCATTCTCAAGGCCAAGCCCGCTGCTGCCAAGGGTCAGTATATCAAGAGCTGTACTCTGGCCACCACCATGGGCCCCGGCATCCGCGTGAGCTCCGCTAAGATGCTCTAATTCGCCTGAATGCGGGCGTCATGTGATATGACGCCCGTTTCCAAGCGTTATTTCATCCCGTTATGGGATCTTTCTGAAAACAGAGAGATAAAGCGCTTGACAAAACCGCTTCTTCTCTGTTATAATATCCATTGCGTTCAAAGACAGCAGGCGCTGAGTCATCAGCATAATGGTTTGTCCCCCTGCCGAGAGTGCGATCTGAAAATGCTTATATTTTCCGATTGTAGTCCTCTGCTCTTGAACGCGGAGGATTTTCTATTTTCGGAGGTGAAATCTAAAATGGCTAATGCAAACGTGATCAACGAGAAGGCTGCTGTTGTCGCTGCTCTGGTCGAGCGTCTGAATGGTGCTCAGTCCGGCGTCATCGTCGACTACTCCGGCCTGACCGTCGCCGAGGACACCGAGCTGCGCAGCGCTATGCGCAAGGAGGGCGTTGAGTACGCCGTGGTGAAGAACACCATGATGCGCCGCGCTCTGGACAGCGTGGGTCTGGAGGCTCTGGACGAGAAGCTGCACGGCACCACTTCCCTGGCGACCGGCACTGAGGATCCTATCGCTCCCATCCGTCTGGTGGCTGAGTACTCCAAGAAGCTGGGCGACAAGTTCAACCTGAAGGCCGCTTTCATGGAGGGCAAGGTCCTGTCCGACGCTGAGGTGGCTGTCCTGTCCAGCATGACTTCCATGAAGGACGTATATGCACAGCTGGTCGGCACCCTGCTGGCTCCTGTTGCCAACCTGTCCGCTGTCATGGCCGCTATCGCCGACAAAGGCGAAGCTGCTGCCGAGTAATTCCCCGGCATTTCAGATCTGTTTTCAGATCTCATTTTTAAATTATTTTATTAAATAGGAGGCTAATTATCATGGCTGATATCAATGCTATTGTTGAAGAGATCAAGGCTCTGTCCCTGCTCGAGGTTAAGGAGCTGACCGACGCTCTGAAGGAGACTTTCGGTGTCGAGGCTATCGCTATGGGCGCTCCCGTTGCTGGTGCTGGCGCTGCTGCTGCCGAGGCTGAGGAGAAGACTGAGTTTGACGTTGTTCTGGCCAGCTTCGACGCTTCCGCCAAGATCAAGGTCATCAAGGCTGTCCGTGAGATCACCGGCCAGGGCCTGGCTGAGGCGAAGGCCACTGTCGAGGGCGCTCCCGCTACTCTGAAGGAGGCCGTGTCCAAGGACGAGGCTGAGCAGCTGAAGGCTAAGCTGGAGGAAGTCGGCGCTAAGGTCGAGCTGAAGTAATTCAGTTTTCATCCGAATTTTAAAAGAGCTGCCATTTATGGTAGCTCTTTTTCTATTCTCGTCCCTATCAGTATCCAAAAGAGCGCAAAAGGCAAAAGAGCGAGCGTATTAAAATACACTCGCTCTTTTGCTTTACTTTTCTGATCCAATCTTACTTGACGTAATCCAGCAGCACGCTGACTGGCTTGCGCACCGGTGCGGTGGGATGCTCATCCGGGTAGCCGATAGAAATCAACGCCACAACAGTCTCATCCTGCGGGATGTGAAGCAGTTCAGCAACTTTTTCCGCATCAAAGATACCCATAATGACGCTGCCTACACCGTACTCCCATGCCGCAAGGCAGAACGTCTGAGCGGCCACACCCGCATCAAATAGCATCCAGTTTTCGCCTTTGCTGGTCGTAGCAGAACCGTCGCGCTCCATGCCGCTTCTCCCCTTCACCGCAGTCAGTACGACAACTTGAGGGGCGCGCTCCAGCGTACCAGTGTTATAGGCAAAATTGAGCGTATACTCCTCTGCGATCTTTTTCTGGAGTTCTTTATTCTCCAACACATGATAGCGGACGACCTGCGTATTCTTCCACGAAGGGGCATAGGCGGCGGCCGACACGATCTGCTCAATCGTATCGTGATCTACCAGCTTATCCTGGAACTTGCGAATGCTCCGGCGGGTAGTGATTGCTTCCAAAGTATTCATATAAGACACTCCTTTTAGGGGATATACTTTCATTATAATAAACTGCCTGTGCAAGTCAAGCTATAATAGAAGCTTTCTGAAAAGGCATGTAAATAGGCGGACACATCTTTGGTGTCCGCCTATTTATCCTATTCAGTTCTGACCTGTGGTCGTAAGATAAGTCCTCAGGTCCGTATCCCAGATCTGGAATGCCGGATCGCCCCGATGATCTGTCAGCCTGGTATGCGATGCCAGATACTCTGACAGATAGGTCGTGACCTTCCGGGAACCGGCGAAATTGATATGATCGCCGTCATCCAGGCAGTCCGTACTCCAGTCCAGCCCGATTTCCTCCTGAATCAGGTTGAAATCGATAAACTCCAAATCATACTCCTGCGCAAAAGCCTCCAAGCCATTATGAATCGCGTAGGTCCAGTTTTTCGGAGATGGAGAACTGTACAGGATCAGTTGGATATTGTTTTCCTTACAGAGTGAGACGATCTGCTCGGCAAAGTAACGATAGAGCCAAGGCATTTTTTTCACCTGATCTGTCTCAGCCTTATAATAATCCGGGTCAGGATACGGCATGACCGTCCCATTGATATAGGCGCCTCTGGCATAATCCGGGGTATGCTCGTTTTTCTCACTGCTGGACAGATCAGGCAATACCTTCTGCCACTGCTCATGATAGCGAATAAACGGGAACAACTCGCCCAGGCTGGACGTCAAAAGTCCTTCAAACTCCGTCAGGCTGACCAGGTTTTTATAGAGAATATCCGTCTCGAGCAGCAACACCTTAGGATGCTGCGTTTCAAGCACGGTCTGCAGATCCGCATAAAAATCCTGAAGCCGCTGCCCTGGTTTGCTCAGATTATAGCCAGTAAATCCATCCTCACGCCAGACTTCCATAGGCTGGAACGATGCCCAGCCCTCACTGTCTCCGACGACCAGATAGTCTATCTCCCCCAGTCCTTTCAGCTGGGTCAGTTCCTCCGCTTCTTTGGGTCGGAATACCGGCCCCAGCGCAGCCATCAATGCAGCCAAAATAGCAAGGAAGAGGAATGGTTTTAAAATTTTTGTTTTCATACTCTTGCTTTCCCCCTTCTCAGAAACCGGCATAGATGAGGTCGGCAGGAGTATGGCCAAAGCCATAGACGCCAAAGATCAGCACTGCAAACAGCGCCGCGAAATAAAAACACCAGCGGGGCACGATGGGCCAGGCTGCAACACGTTCACGGATATGAATGCCGCGCTCGTGGAGGACACCGACGACCAGCACCACAGCCAATGCGATCCCGGCAAGCAAATAGTCCTGAAACGTGATACCCAATGTCAGAAGTGCGCCATCTGTAATGCCGCCCTTGCCGAACCCAGTGAAAATCGAGCTGAACATCTGCCAGCCATTCGGCATAGAGGTCGCCCGGAAAAAGAGTTCACCCGTGAAGATGATCGCCAGCATTTTGACTGTCTGCAAAATACGCCACGGCCAATGGCTTCGGTCGATCCCCAACTTTGCAGTCCCGGAAGCCACCAACGGCTCGATCAGTTCTCCGGTGACGATTAATACAAAGTAGTACATGCCGTAGAACAGGTATGTCCAGCCAGTGCCGTGCCACACGCCATTGCACAGCCAGACCGCGAACAGCGGGATCAGCGTCTGTGCGATCTGGCCATAGTGCTTGCCCAGTTTCTTGCGCGCAGATTTGCCCAGCTTTTTGATGCCGCTGGTCAAGGAAAGCGGATAGAAAATATAGTCCTTGAACCATGCGCCCAGCGTGATATGCCAGCGCCGCCAGAACTCCGACGGTGTTTTGGCGAAGAAAGGCTGGCGGAAGTTTTCCGGCAGGGTCAAGCCGAACATCTCGCCTGTACCGATGGTCATATCAATACAGCCAGAAAAATCGGCATAGAGTTGAAGCGTATAAAGAATACCGGCCAGCGCCATGACACCGCCCTGATAACCGCCCGGATGATTAAAGAGCGTGGACACCAGGGGGCTCAACCGATCGGCGATGACCCACTTTTTAAAGAGACCCCACAGCAGGCGCTGTGCACCGAACGTCAGATTGCGGTAGGTGAGTTGTTTTCCCTCCCACAGTGGGCGGGCCAGCTCGCCATAGCGGCAGATGGGTCCTTCCATGATGATTGGGAAAAAGGACAGAAACAGAGCCATCCGCCCGATATTCCGCTCCACCTCGATCTTACGGTAGTAGACATCTACCAGGTAACTAATGGCTTCCAATGTATAGAACGAGATACCCAGTGGAAGGACCAGATTCTTGACCGGCAGCACTTCTGACGCTGTCCAGAGATTCAGATGCGCCGCCACACTGTCATAAAATTTCAGAAAAAACAGCACTCCACCCTGAGAGAGGATACCCAGCCAGAGGATAGCGCGCCGGCGGCGGGTATTCGCTTTTTTCTCCGTCTTGCGGTCAGCCCCTGCCTTGATGCGCGCTTCACTTCGCTTCTGGGCAGCGCTCAGCCACAGCCCGATCAAAAACACGCTGATCGTCGTATAGACAATGAAAAAGCTCAGCTTATGGCTCAGCTGGATCAGGAAGGCATAGCTGGCCAGCAGCAAAACCACGCCGCGAAAGCGCTGGGGTACGATGGCATAAACCAACAGTACCCCAGGCAGAAAGACCAGCAGATATAAGAGATATGTATAACTCATTTAACCTTCCTGCTGGAGCCGCTGCACCATAGCCCAAATCGCCTTGGCGGAATTGAAGTTGGCGGGGATCAGCTCAGTGGGCGTCACCTGAATATCGAAGGTGTCCTCCAGCTCGCTGACCAGCTGCAGCAGAGACAGAGAGTCCAGATGGGCATCGTCAATCAGATGCTCGTCGTTTTCATAGTCGTTATCGGGATCAATATCTTCCAGAATTTCCAGCAGTTCATCCATGATTGAAATCTCCTTTAAAATAAAATTTACTTTATTTATCGTTCGCTGTTCCACGGATCAGTGGGCACCGCTTCCCGCACCAGACGCAGACCGTCACGGGCGGAATAGAGTGCCACCTGTGGCAGATCACGGCTCAGGAAAAGGGCGATGCCTTCCAGCGGCGAGTAGGCTCCCACCCGGTCAAAAACCAGCACGTCACCCAGCTGTGGCTCGGGCATAGGGAACTCTTTGAGCAGAATATCATTGGTGGTACACAGCGCACCACAGATGGTATAGGGCGAAGTCTCGTCCTTCCGCTCCGGAAGGACAATCACAGGTGGGCGCTTGGTAGCCAACATCTGGCCGTAATAGTTCACCTGATGGATGCCGCCGTCTACGATGCAGTAGTCATTGCCCAGATTGGTCTTGACATCCACAATACTGGTGGCATAGCTGCCTGAACAGGCTGCAATATAGCGTCCAAGTTCCAGCGTGACCGGTCCCTGATAACGCATCTGCTCCAGTGCTTCGCAGAGTGCCTGCTCCATCTCTGGAGCGGGATCCTTCTCCCCCTCGAAATAGCAGACCGGCAGGCCGGGGCCGTACTCCAGCATTTCTGCGTGCCAGCCGCAGTCCCGCTCCAGCTCGTCCAAAAAGTCGTCCAGATGTGCAAGCTCCTTTTGAATACGCTTGGGGGACTTCTTCTGCGTGCCAGTGAAATAATGCAGTCCTTCCACTCTGGCAAACGGATGGCCGCCATGAAGGATCGCTTTGATCTCGTCGGGATCCATGCCAAACTGGCTTCCATTGCTCAGCCGCAGCAGAACACGCACCTGCTTTTTCAGTTTTTGAGCAGCGTCAGAAATCAGAGTCCACTGGGTCAGCGACTCAGCAGTGTAGGTGATACGCCCGCCGAAGCGCTCCATGACATAGTCCACATCATCCGGGTCCTTATAGACGCCGGAGAGCACCACTTTATCCATGCTGATGCCGCTGCGCTCGCAGATGCGGAATTCGCCGGGAGAACAGACCTCGAAGTGGTCCGACACCCGCTCCAGATCCCGGATCAGGAAGGGATTTGCCTTCATAGCATAGCACAACTGCACTCGCTTTGGAAGCATTCTGCGCAGGCGAACCATTTTTTCTGCCGCCGCGTCGGTGTCAAACATGTAAAACGGGGTGGACATAGTTTTGAGCGCCTGTTGAATGACAGTCCGATTCATTTCTTCCTCCCTGCCATCTCCAGCAGCAGTCGCCGGTCCAGCTTGCCATTGGCAGTCACCGGAAGCCCATCCAGTTTGCGGAAGGAGCCGGGAATCATATAGGCAGGCAACTGCTCATAGAGGCTTTTCTTCAGTTCTTTGGGCTCCGGCACACCCACATAAAACGCAGTGATCCGGCTGCGCTCCTGGTCATAGACGCAGCAGCAACGCTCTACGCCGGGCTCGGAGTTGACTGCAGTTTCAATCTCCTCCAGTTCGATGCGGTGGCCCATGTGCTTGATCTGAAAGTCTTTGCGCCCCGCAAAACTCAGCAGGCCGTCCTCCCGATAAAAGGCCAGATCACCGGTGCGGTAAATGGTCTCCGGGTAGTGGGGATTCAGTGGATCCGGCACAAAGGCCTTGGCCGTCTGCTCCGGGGCATTCCAATAGCCCAGCGCCAGCGCTGTGCCGGCTACGCAGAGCTCACCCTGCACATTGGGTTCGGTAATTTCATGATCTTCACCGTCCAGCAGGAACACCCGTTCATTGGGAAAGCTCTGGCCAATGGGCAGCTTCTCCCCATCCTCCACCGGGTGATCTACACGATAATAAGTGCAGTTACAGGTGATCTCCGTAGGACCATAGAGGTTGACGAAGGACGCATTCGGTAGGTAATGCTGCCACTGGCTCAAGAATTTGGCGGGCATCTGCTCGCCGGAAAACAGCACCTTATTGACACTCTCGGGCACCTTATAGGTAAAGCCCCGGAACTGCGCCACAAGGCACAGGGCGGACACCGCCCAAATAAGGGTTGTCACCTTGTGCTCACAGAGATAGTCCAGCAGCTCTGTCACGATGGAGAACATTTTCCGGGGAATAAGCACCAGCGTCGCGCCGGTCTTGAAGGCAGAATAGAGGTCCTTGACCGATACATCGAAATCAAAGGGGGCCTGATTGCCCAGTACATCCTCCCCAGTAATGTGGAACAGATCCGGAAAGAAGTTCATGAAGTCAATGACGGAGCGGTGACTCACCACAACACCCTTTGGCGTGCCGGTGGAACCGGAGGTGAAATTACAATAGAGCGGATCCACGTCCCGGCTTCTGGCCCGGATGGCGGCCAGCCGGGCATCGTCTGGCTGCTGCACAGCCAGATCCTCATAGAGCAGCACTTCTCCGCCGAGACCCATCTCCTGCCATTTGGGCAGAAGCTCCCGCGTGGTGATGACCAGTCTGGCCTGGGCCACGGAGAGGATACGCTCTCCCCGGTTTTTGGGCTGATCCGGGCTGAGATAGACATAAAAGCAACCCGCGTAGACGCACCCCATAAATACGCTGACGGCGGGAATGGATTTTTCCATCCAGATCACAATGGGCGCACCGGGTGCGGTATGCTCAGCCAGCGCGGAGCCAACCGCGCGGCTGCATTCTTCCAACTGCGCATAAGTACAGCTCCCATTGGGATCGATCAGAGCCGTCTTGTCCGGGCAGGTCCGGGCAGAATGCTCCAGATATTCCAATACATTTGTCACAGCGTTCTCACTCCTTTGCGATACAGCTGTTTTATACTTTCATTCTATATCTTATTATGCTTTTATACTATACCACATTTTCGTCGAAAAAGCTGTCACAAAATCATTAAAAAAGGATAAAGAATCCTATTCAAATTGGCACGGCAAAAAACGGAGCCGAAAACAAACACATTCGGCTCCGTTTGTAATGACTTACTTTTTCTGCAATGCCGTGCGGATGGCTTTAAGCAGCTGAATGACCAGCATACTGCCAAAGGCCAGACCGACGATAGCACCCACCAGCGGAGCGGACAGGGCAGTCACTTCAAACAGCGGCTCCAGCACCGGGATCAGCAAAACGCTGCCCAGCAGCACCGCGCCGAGGACAAAGGCCCCAATCAGGTACTTATTATTCCAGAACTGTTTTTTCAGCAGCACTGGCGCGCTCGACTTGCAGTTGAATCCGTGGAACAGACGGCTGAGGCACAGCGTGGCAAAAGCCATCGTGCTGGCGTAAGCCGCTCCCCCGTTGGCAAGGCCGATGTGAAAGGCTGCGATGGTAGCGGCGGCAATGACCGCACCCTCGATCACCACATTCGTCAGGAAGGTGCGGGTCAGAATACCCTCGCTGCGGGGGCGGGGCTTTTCGCGCATCACCTCATCCTTATGCGGCTCCAAGCCCAGAGCGATTGCGGGCAGGCTGTCGGTCAGCAGGTTGATGAACAGCAGATGCACCGCCGCAAAGGGCACGGGCAGCCCCAGCAGAGAAGCATACAGCACCGTCAGGATGCCAGCGGCATTGCCGGAAAGCAGGAACTGAATCGCGCGCTTGATATTGGCATAGAGATTTCGTCCATTCTTTACCGCCTTAACGATGGTGGCAAAGTTGTCATCGGCCAGCACCATACCGGCGGCGTCCTTGGCTACCTCGGTACCCGTGATGCCCATAGCTACGCCGATGTCCGCCTGCTTCAGCGCCGGGGCGTCGTTGACACCGTCGCCGGTCATGGCCACCAGATTGCCCCGCTCCTGCCAGGCCCGGACAATGCGGATCTTATGCTCCGGGGAGACTCGGGCGTAAACGGAGATCTTCGGGACAAACTCCTTCAGTTCCTCGTCTGTCATATCGTCGATGACACTTCCCTCCGCAGCCTCGGTGCCTTCGGTCAGAATTCCGATCTCCCGGGCAATGGCGGATGCGGTGATCTTGTGGTCACCGGTGATCATAATAGGACGGATGCCGGCGGCAATACACTCAGCCACAGCGGCCTTGGACTCCTCCCGGGGCGGATCCATCATAGCGATCAGGCCCAGGAAGCTCAAATCGTTCTCGTCCTCCAAGCTGACAGCAGGAGCATCCACCCTGCGGCAGGCAAAGGCCAGCACACGCAGTCCCTCCTCGGAGAACTGTTCGTTGACCCGCTCAATCTCGGCCCGCTCCGCCGCAGTCACCCTGGTGCGCTCCATCAGCACATCGACAGCGCCCTTGGTCACCAGCGTCAGACCGCCGGCGAACTCGTGCACGGTGCTCATGAGCTTGCGGTCTGAGTCAAAGGGGATCTCAGTCAGGCGGGGATAATGCTGGCGGACAGTCTCGGCGTCGATGCCGTGGTCCAAGCCAAGATGCACCAGTGCGGTCTCCGTCGGGTCACCCACATCGCCGCTCTCATTGACGACCGCATCACTGCACAGCAGAGCGGTACGCAGGAGGGGTTCCTGAGTGGGATCGGTGAAATCCGCCTCATCGGCACGGATCACACGGCCAAAGGTGTAGAATTTCTTGACGGTCATCCGGTTCTGGGTCAACGTTCCAGTCTTATCGGAACAGATCACGCTCACGCTGCCCAAGCCCTCAACCGCTTGCAGTTTGCGGATAATCGCATTTTCTTTGGCCATCTTCTGGGTGCCGAAGGACAGCACGATGGTCACGATGGAACTGAGCGCCTCGGGGATGGCGGCCACAGCCAGCGCAATGGCAAACAGCATGGCATCCAGCACGACGCTGCCGGTCAGCGCGGTGGCGCGGATCAGAGAGACAGCGAAAATCAAGCCGCAGAGGATCAGAATACCGATAGACAGCTTTTTACCGAACTGGTTCAAACTGACCTGAAGCGGAGTCTCCTTCTCCTCGGTACTTTTGAGGAGGGCGGCGATCTTACCCATCTCCGTGTCCATGCCAGTGGCGGTGACAAGGAAGGAGCCGCGGCCATAGGTCACAAAACAACCGGAGAACACCATATTCTTCCGGTCCCCCAGCGGCACATCACCGCTGATTGGTTCAAGCTCCTTGTCTACGGGCAGGCTCTCACCGGTAAGGGCACTCTCTGCCGTTTTCAGGCTGGCACATTCCAGCAGACGGCCATCTGCGCAGACGGAATCGCCCGCCTCCAGAAGGACCACGTCACCCACGGTGACCTCTCGGCCCGGGATCTGGAGCACCTGTCCATCCCGGAGCACTTTTGCGGTTGGAGCGGACATCTGCCGCAGACTGTCCAGTGACGCCGAGGCGCGGACAGTCTGCACCGTGCCCAGGATCGCGTTCATGGTGATGACCACCACAATAACAATGGTGCTCTCCAGACTGCCGGTAATACCGGATATAATAGCGGCAATAATAAGGATAATAACTGTAAAGTCCGCAAACTGTTCCAAAAAGATCCGAAGCACGCTCTTGCGCTTGCCCTCCTGAAGCTCATTGGGGCCATACTGCTCCAGCCGCTTTTTTGCTTCTTCATCTGTTAAGCCCGCCTCGGAACTGGAATAATCCCGAAACAGTTCCACGCGGTTTTTCTGCCAAATTGGTTTTTCCTTGCTCATAAACCGTCCGTCCTTTCCTGTCTGGCCACAAATAAAAAAGGCGAGACTTTTGCGCCAATGCCCCCAGCATTGTCACAAAAGTCTCGCCATTTCAATCCCCAGCGGGGCCTTTCAACAAATGCCCGTACTGACGCCGCAGGATACACATACTATTCTGTGCCAGCTACTCCCTTTCGGTACAATGGCAATATACGATATTCTAACCGAAAAGTCAAGGCTAACTCTGTCAAAACGGGCACAATTTATTTGAAATTATTTTTCTTTCGTTTGGGCTGGTTCTTCTCGTAAAGCAGGCGCAGACCGTCCAGCTGCAGATTCTCGTCCAAATGGATCTTCTTATGGCAGTAGGGCGCGACCAGTGACGCATAGGAACCGGTGAGCACAATGGTGGGCATCTCCCCCAGCTCCTGCTCTACGCCGTCGGACAAACCGTCCACTGTGGCGGCACAGCCGTAGACTGCGCCGGACTGCATACAGCTCACCGTACTGGAACAGATCAGCTTTGCCGGAGGGGTCAGCGTGATATAGGGCAGCTGAGCCGCGCTGGCGCTCATGGCATCCACTGACACCCGGATGCCCGGGATCAATGCGCCGCCCAGATATGCGCCGTCTCTGCCGATAACGGACATGGTGGTGGCTGTTTCCATATCAAAGATCACGATAGGTTTGGGATATTTAGCCAGCGCCGCCACGGAGTTGATGACCATGTCGCCTCCCAGCTCGCTGGGATCATCTATGCGGATATTCAGGCCGTTTTTCAGGCCTGGCCCGACCACCAGCACGCGCTTTCCGGTCAGGCGCTCCACCGCACGGCAGACAATGGTGCGCAGCGAGGGAACAACGGAGCTCAAAATGCTGCCCTCCACCTCCGCCCAGTTGACCTCATACATACTCAGCAGGTCCCGGATCAACAGAACATACTCGTCCTCAGTACGGGTGCGGTCACTGGCACAGCGGCAGGTAAACTGGAGCTTCTGTTCCACAAAGCCGCCGATCAGCGTGGTCATATTCCCAATGTCAATAGTCAGGATCATCACGTTCCCCCCCAGTCGGAATACTATTATAATTATTATAAGCTCAGTTTTTCCGGCTGTAAAGAAAAATCAGCGTGAACCCTTGGTTCACGCTGATTTCAGCATTAAAGTCAAATGTCGCCGTAGACATCGGAGCGGCGATTTGCAAGGCAGGGCAGACTGGTGCGCACCTCGTCCAGACGGTCGAGGTCGATCTCTGCCAGCGCAAGGCCCTCCCCCTCCGGGATCTCAGCCAGGATCCTGCCCCAGGGATCCACGATCATGGACTGCCCCCAGGCACCGAAGCGGCCGCCGAACTGGTTAGGTGCGATCACATAGCAGGTATTCTCAATGGCACGGGCACGCACCAGAGTCTCCCAGTGAGATCTGCCGGTCTCCTGGCTGAACATGGCCGGGACGAGCAGGATCTGCGCACCTGCAATGGCCATATGCCGGTAAAGTTCCGGGAAGCGGACATCGTAACAGACACTCATGCCCAGCTTACCAAGCTCCGTGTCCGCCACGGTCATATGGTCACCAGGGCAGACGTGCTTAGACTCCCGGCGCGTATCGCCGCTGGGAAGGGTCACATCAAAGAGGTGCAGCTTCTCATAGCGACCCACCCGTTCCCCTTCCGGGTTCAGCAGGATGGACGTATTATAGCTTCTGCCGTCCGGCGCGGGAGCAAAGATACTGCCGCAGAGGATCCAGATGCCATGTTCCTTCGCCTTCCGGGCCATACGGTCCAGCGTGGGGCTGTTCTCCAGCGGCTCTGCGGGAGTATGGCCGCCGCTGTACTGAGAGAAATTTTCCGGGAAGGCGATCAGCTTTGCTCCGGCGGAAGCCGCTTCATCCACGAAGCGCTCCGCCGTAGTCATGCAGTGTTCCCAGCCATCGGTGGTGTCGATCTGGCCGATGGCCGCGAGGTATTTACGCATCAGTGCAGATACTCCTTCAGTTCATCGACCCGGTTCAGGCGCTCCCAGGGCAGATCCAGCTCGGGACGGCCGAAGTGACCGTAAGCGGCGGTCTGCTCATAGATGGGACGGCGCAGATCCAGATAGGAGATGATGGACGCGGGACGCAGGTCGAAGGTGCGCTGGACGATCTCGGACAGGCGCTCGTCATCCAGCACGCCGGTGCCCTCGGTGTCCACCAGCACGGAGACGGGGTGCGCCACGCCGATGGCGTAGGCCAGCTCGATCTGGCAGCGCTGGGCAAGGCCGGCAGCCACGATGTTCTTGGCGACGTGACGGGCCATGTAAGCCGCGGAGCGGTCCACCTTCGTGGGGTCCTTGCCGGAGAAGCAGCCGCCGCCATGGCTGGCAGCGCCGCCGTAGGTGTCCACGATGATCTTACGGCCAGTCAGACCGGTGTCGCCGCAGGGGCCGCCCACCACGAAGCGGCCGGTGGGGTTGACATAGAGCTTGGTCTCCGGACGGATGAACTTCTCGGGCAGGACGGGCTTGATGACCTCTTCGATGACGGCCTCGCGCAGATCCTTCAGCTCAATGTCGGGAGAGTGCTGGGTGGAGACGACGATGGCCGGGCACCAGTCGACCTGGTTGTTCTCGTCATAGGCCACGGTCACCTGGGTCTTGCCGTCGGGGCGCAGCCAGGACAGCT
>CALEQS010000088.1 GCA_937907975.1 uncultured Clostridia bacterium
TTTCGCTGGTCTGGCCGGTCTCCTCCACGGCGAACACTTTAAAAGTCTGCCCCTTGAGTTCCAGCGAAGCGGCAGGCCACGGGGTCAAGCCGCGGACCTGATCGTGAATCTGGCGGGCCGTGCGGCTGAAATCAATGGGAGAGAGCTCCCGGCCCAGCATGGGCGCGTAACAGCTGCGCGCATCATCCTGAGGCGTCCTGACAGCGGTACCGTTTTGAATGGCGGCCACAGTCTCCGAGAGCAGGTCGGCGCCGATCTCCGCCAGCCGGTCATGGAGCGTCTCCACTGTCTCATTCGGATCAATGGGGGTAGCACGCTGAGAGATCATATCGCCGGTATCCAAGCCCTCGGCCATATACATGATGGTCACGCCGGTCTCGTTCTCGCCATTCAAAATGGCCCAGTTAATGGGCGCAGCACCACGATAACGCGGCAGAAGCGACGAGTGGACATTGATGCAGCCCAGCTTGGGCAGATCAAGGATCCGCTTCGGCAGGATCTTGCCATAGGCCGCCACAACGATCAGGTCGGGCTTCAGCTCCGTCAGCACATCATAAGCCTCGTCCGTTTTCAATGTTGCCGGCTGATAGACCGGGATCTCATGCTCCAGTGCCACCACCTTGACCGGGCTGGGGGTCAGTTTCATGCCCCGGTTCTTGGGCTTATCCGGCTGAGTGAACACTCCGGCAATTTCATAGCCGTCGGAGATCAGCCGTTTCAGAGAGGGAACGGCGAAATCCGGCGTACCCATAAACACAATGCGCATTATTCTTCGACCTCTCTGCCTTCTTCTTCCATCTGCTCGATCTCCTCCACCGTGTAGGTGCGGTCGACCAGCTCATCAAAGAGATGGCCGCTCAGATGGTCTATCTCATGGCAGAAGCAGCGGGCAGTCAGTCCCTCGTCCTCCACCTCAAAGGTGTTGCCATAGCGGTCCTGGGCACGCACGCGCACCACCATAGGCCGCTTGACAAAACCGTAGCGGCCGGGAACGGACAGGCAGCCCTCCAGGCCGAACTGCTCACCGGAGGTCTTGATGATCTCCGGATTGATAAGCTCGATGATCTCATCATTCTCATTGATGACCAGCACCACCTGGCGCAGAATGCCCACCTGAGGGGCTGCCAGACCGACGCCGTCGGCATCCCGCAGGGTATCCGCCATATCGTCCAGCAGGGTATGCAGTTTGTCGTCAAACTTTGTCACCGCATGACATTTCTTATTCAGGACTTCATCGCCCTTTTTCACGATTTCGCGCAGCATAAGCTCAATCCTCCATTAGTCCAGTGGGTTCAGATCCGCATAGACGGATACGCCCCGATTCAATTGATCCGCGTGGGCGCTTCTGAGCAGAAAGCCCACCATTTTTCTCAGCGCCGGACAGCTTCTGCCCAGCACGGTAATACGATAGCGATAACGCTTATTGACCATCAGCACCGGTGCGGCGGCGGGGCCGAGGATCTGAAGCTCAGCGTTTCGAAGCGCTGGCTCCTTCTGCCATGCGCGCAGACCATCGGCCAGCCGCATACAGCTTCGGAGCACAGCACCCTCATCGGTACCCGACACCGTGAATACATAGAGGTCACGGTAAGGCGGCATTCCGCGGGCTTCGCGCATTCTGATCTCGTTGGCGTAAAACCGGTCATAATCCTGCTCTGCCGCACATTGGATCACATCATTCTGCGGCGTGAACGTTTGAATGACCGCCCGGCCCAGGCGCTCGCCCCGCCCGGCGCGTCCCACCACCTGCGTCAGCAGAGAGAAGGTGCGCTCGGCGGCGCGGTAATCATCGACATAAAGCGACTGATCGGCCGAGATCACACCGACCAGCGTCACATTTTCAAAGTCCAGCCCCTTGGCCACCATCTGGGTCCCCACCAGAATGGGGATGTTCTGCCGATGGAACTTGTCCAGCATTTTTTCATGAGAGTGAGTTGCAGAGATGGTATCCGTGTCCATACGCATCACCTCGATGCCGGGAAAAAGGCGCTGTACCTCCTCCTGCACTTTCTGAGTCCCCGCCCCGGAAAAGGCGAGCGTCCCGCCGCAGCTGGGGCAATACGCCGGAAGCGG
>CALEQS010000089.1 GCA_937907975.1 uncultured Clostridia bacterium
GTCTGCGCCATCTCCTCCACCTCCGGCACCGCCACCGAGGTCACCGCCTTCTCTATCATCACTGACTACTCCAAGGGCATCAAGTATCCCATCGCCGACTTTGAGATCACCCCTGATGTGGCCATTGTCGATCCCGATCTGGCCGAGACCATGCCCAAGAAGCTGGTCGCCCACACCGGCATGGATGCTATGACCCACGCCATTGAGGCCTATGTGTCCACCGCCAACTGCGATTTCACCGACCCTCTCGCCATCTGGGCCATCAAGATGATCCAGCGCGATCTGGTGGACTCCTACAATGGCGACATGGCCAAGCGCGGCAGTATGCACAACGCCCAGTGTCTGGCCGGCATGGCGTTCTCCAACGCACTGCTGGGCATCGTCCACTCCATGGCCCACAAGACCGGCGCGGCCTTTGCCGACTACGGCGCCCACATCATCCACGGCGCGGCCAACGCCATGTATCTGCCCAAGGTCATTGCATTCAACGCCAAGGACCCCACCGCCAAGGAGCGCTACGGCCACATTGCCGACTACATGGGGCTGGGCGGAGCCAACGATGACGAGAAGGTCAAGCTGCTCATCGCCTATCTGCGCAAGATGAACGACGATCTGAACATCCCCCACTGCATTCAGCACTATGGCCCTGACAGCTATCCCACCGAGCAGGGCTTCGTCCCCGAGGATGTGTTCCTCGCCCGCCTGCCTGAGATCGCCAAGAACGCCATTGGCGACGCCTGCACCGGCTCCAACCCCCGCATTCCCACGCAGGAGGAGATGGAGAAGCTGCTCAAGTGCTGCTACTACGATACCGAGGTCGATTTCTAAGGCAAATGTCCTCCCTCTCATTTTTCCATATCTCTCATCCTAACACCGGAAGGGGCGGCTCCGTATGGAGCGCCCCTTCCGGTGGGCTTGTCGAGAAAGTCGACAAGCTCTCTCAGAAATGCAGTCTCTGCTTTTTCGACAAACTGAAACGGGCGCTCCGTGAGGGGCGCCCGTTCTTTGTGCTTATTTCAATTTAGAATAGACCTCATCGGTCACAGGCTCCAGCCACTCATTGGAGCAGTCCTCACCGGGCACCTCCACAGCGAGGTGAGAGAACCAGCTGTCCGGTGCCGCGCCGTGCCAGTGCTTGACCCCGGCGGGAATATTCACCACATCACCGGGATGCAGCTCCTGCGCGGGCTTGCCCTCCTCCTGATAGTAGCCGCGGCCGGCCACGCAGACCAGGATCTGGCCGCCGCCCTGCTTGGCATGGTGGATATGCCAGTTATTGCGGCAGCCCGGCTCAAAGGTCACATTATGAATGCCGACCTGCTCCGTGGACAGGGGAGCCAGATAGCTCTGGCCGATGAAGTACTGAGCAAAGGCGTCATTGGGTGCGCCGATCGGAAACACCATGGAATTTTCATGCTCTGTACATGCACTTCCGTCGCTCTCCTCCGCCCAGACCTCCTTGGCCATGCGGAAGGCTGCCCAAGCCTTGGGCCAGCCGGAATAAAACGCCGCATGGGTCAGGATCTCCGCGATCTCGGTCTTAGTGATGCCGTTGTTCTTTGCGCTCACCAAGTGATATGTAAACGAGGAATCCGTCAGCCCCTGCGCCATCAGCGCCACCACCGTCACAAGGCTGCGGTCGCGCAGAGAGAGCTTGTCCTCCCGGCTCCACACCTCGCCAAACAGCACGTCGTCATTGAGCTGGGCAAATTTCGGCGCAAATTCTCCGAGAGAATCTCTGCCCGCCGTCTGCTTTACTGCCATTGTCTGCATCCTCCTTAAAAACGATTCTGATTACACCACTATCTTAGTATCCGCGTTGTAAAATGTCTAATGCTCATCAACTATAATCAGTTATACGAAAAGTGTATTTCTTATACCGATCATACTTTCAGAAATAAAAAAGGTGCCGTCCCTTAGGACAGCACCTTTTTTATATTCAGCTTACAGAGTGCCCTTCCACAGTCCATGCAGGTTGCAGTAGGCATAGGCTGCCACGACCTCATCGCCGTCGGCCAGCGCAAACACCGCCTCTGGCTTCTCGCCGGGATGCAGGGGCTTGCGCTGATTGCCCTGCTTGGTCTCCAGCGCGATCCACTCGATGTAGTGTACATCCACCATGGGGTGCTCCACGGAGCTGACCTTGACGGTGACCTTGCTGCCCTCCACGGAGATCACGGGGACGTGCTTCTCCACTGCGGCGTCGGTGGTGTTGGGCACCAGCTCCTCCATCTTCTGACCGCAGCACATGACGGGAACACCCTGGTCCTTGACGTAGGCGATGATATTGCCGCAATGAGAACAGATATAGAACTTCATAATGAATACTCCTTTCGCTTCAATAACGATAATTATTACTGTTAATGTTAGTATACCCGATTCTCCAGAAAAGTCAATCCTTTTTTCGTAAATCGTCAGTCAAAAATTTTTTCACACAAGAAAGCAGGCAGAGCCGGGCTGTCTCTGCCTGCTTTGGATTCTTGATCCTGATATTACAATGTAAATTCCCCAGGCTGCTCCGCACCGGGCAGGGCATCCGGCGTATGCACCGCCGCCACGGCCAGTATGCCGGCCGTCAGTGCATCCCGCCCGGCCTGCACAGGGTGCTCCTCCTGCTGTTCCTGCGCCGCCAGCATTGCACTCCAGAGCAGCCGCTCTTTTCGGCTGATGCCCCAGATGTTCAGCCCGTCGACATGATCCAGCTCACTGCAGATCTCCGCCGTCCGCTCCGCCAGCTGCTGTACCGGAACGTCCGCCCCGGCCAGCACACCCAGCGCGGTCAGCGAAATGCCCCGGCCCAGCCGCAGGCCATCGGCCACAAAAGTGCGGTAGAGGTCCAGCGCACGCACGCAGCAGTCTCCGCTGTCCGGCCAGACCGCGAGCACCTGCGCCAGCGCCTGCACAGAGTTGCGCAGACGGAACACCGGCTTGAGCCGCCGTACACACTCTGCCAGCTGATCGTCCGCATCATCCTCGCCCCGCAGGGCGTAGAGCACACAGACTGGAATATCCTGATAAGTCGTGCAGAAGGGCTGCAAATGCTCCATTTCCGTATAAATCTTCTTCGTTTTCGCACTCAGCGCATCATAGTCCGCGCCATCCTGCCCCAGCAGGGCCATTAAGCAACCGCCCCAGAGCAGCTGGGCCGAGGGGAAAAACTCCCGTTTCAACGCCCGCAGTCCCCGGCGCAGGCGAAATGCAAATCGGTCCATGTCGCCGTCCATCAGCAGAAATGCGCAGGTCAATGGGAGCAGATCCGGATCGTGCAGCCCCTCCCGCTCCAGCAGTGTGCGGCTCTCTGAAGCCGCCCGGTCCAGCCGGTGCGCTTCGATCTTCCGCCCGGCGGCGGTGAGCAGCATGGCCCCCGCCCGGCTCAGCGGCGTACGGCATTCGAAAAAGCGTGCACTGAGCAATTCATGATTTTCCGCAAACAGCTCTGCCTGTTTCATATCCGTCACCTCAGTCCATCAGCGCATATTTCCGGGCGTACTCGTCATAATGCACACTGTATTCCGGATCCTCCCGGCGCACATCGCTCAGAAACTCGTGCAGGCCGAGACTGGCGTGGGCCATCTCCAGCACACAGCCGGCGATGTTGGAACAGTGGTCGCTGACCCGCTCCAGACTGGTCAGCAGATCCGTCCAGACAAAGCCGTCCTCGATGGTGCACTCCCCCCGCTGGAGTCGGAGCACCTGACGGGAGCGGAGCTGGTTGTGGAGCACGTCGATGACCTGCTCCAGCGGCTCCACTCGCCGGGCGGAGTCCATATCGTCCTTGAGGAAGGCGGCCATCGTCAGGTCGAGGCACTCATCCACCGCGCCCATCAGCAGCCCGAGCTCCCGCTCCGCCTCACCGGGGAAGGTGATCTTCTTCTCACGGATCTCCTCCGCCGACTCCAGAATATTGACAGCGTGATCAGAGATGCGCTCAAAGTCGCCGATCACATGGAGCAGCTTGGCCGACTCGGTGCTGTCCTGATCGCTCATGGCGTGGGTGCTCAGCTTGACCAGATAGGTGCCCAGATCATCCTCATAGCGGTCGGTCTCCTCCTCCTGGGTACGGATGCGCGCGGCGCGCTCCGGTTCAAAATGTTCCACCTGCTGAATCGCACTTTTGAGGGCATCCACTGCATTGGTCGCCATCTCGCCGGTGACGATGCGGCAGCGCTCGATGGCGATAGAAGGGGTGGCCATCAGCCGCTGGTCCAGTTCGGTCTTGTGTTCCTCAGTCTTATCGTCCGGAATGACGATACGGGAGAATTTCTCCAGCAGGCCGGTAGCGGGCAGCAGAAGCGCAGTGCAGAGCACATTGAATACGCTGTGCACGATGGCAATGCCCATCTGATCCGCAGGCAGGGCCACAAAGGCAAACTTGAACACGGCATTCAGGACGCAGAACACGGTCAGCCAGATGACGGTGCCAATAATATTAAATGTAAGGTGCACCACAGCCGCCCGGCGGGCGTTCTTATTGGTGCCCACAGAGGAGAGCAGCGCGGTAACGCAGGTGCCGATATTCTGACCCATGATGATTGGGATCGCACTGCCATAGGTCACCTGGCCCGTAGAGGCCAGCGCCTGCAGAATACCAACAGAGGCAGAGGAGGACTGGATGATGCCGGTCAGCACCGCACCGGCCAGCACGCCCAGCACCGGATTGGAGAACATGATGAGAATATTGCGGAACTGAGGCACTTCACTCAGACCGGACACCGCACCGGACATGGTCTCCATGCCGAACATCAGCGTGGTAAAACCCAGCAGGATCATGCCGGTGTCCTTCTTTTTACCGGACTTGCTGCCCATATAGAGCAGAATGCCGATGAGCGCCAGAATCGGAGTGAAGGAGCTGGGCTTCAGCAGCCGGACAAACAGGTTGTCGCCCTGAATACCGGTCAGGCTCAGCAGCCACGCGGTCACTGTGGTACCCACATTGGCACCCATAATGACGTTGATGGCCTGTTTCAGCGTCATCAGTCCGGAGTTGACGAAGCCGACCACCATAACGGTCGTGGCCGAGGAGGACTGGATCACCGCTGTGACCCCCAGGCCAGTCAGAAATCCGGCCATTTTTCCGGTGGTCAGGCGGCCCAGCAGCGTTTTCAGGCCGCTGCCCGCCCGCTTCTCCAGCGACTCGCCCATGACGTTCATGCCGAACAGGAACAAACACAGGCCTCCGATCAGCGTCAGTACATTAAAAATGTCCATTTGTTTCTTCTCCTTTAATAACGGGAAAGCAAACATGGGGTGGATCTTATCTCTTTGTTTTTTCCTTTTTCGATGAATGTTATCTCTATGCTCAAAGAATATAAAATCTATCTTAAATCCAAAACCCGAAAGATGTAAAATCCACGTTAAATTTTTATGCTTGACGCAAATCCGAAATCGAACTTGAATGCATTTCGAGATCGCAAGTCAGATTTCGGATTTTAATTTTCTGAGGTGACCCATATGGACGAGCTTTACGCCGCACTGGAACGCATGAACCAATTTTACCGGGAGTCCAACGGCATTTACCACGAGATCGCGGTGGCCCTGAACCTGACAGGCACCATGTTTTATATCTTTTATGCCCTTGCCGAAAACTACCGGCTTCTGGATCAGCACCAGCTGTGCGCCGACTGGAACCTGCCCAGGCAGACGGTAAATTCCGCCATAGCAAACCTGATCCAAAAGGGGCTGGTCTATCTGGAGCCCGGCAAGGGGCGCGGTAAGTATATCCGCCTCACCGACGCCGGGCAAAAGATCATTCAGGAGAAGATCGAGCCTATCCGCCGGGCGGAATTCCGGGCGCTCCAGCAGATGACGTCGGAGGAGCAGCGGCATCTGGTCGCGCTGACGGGTCGCTACATTGACCTTCTGCACATCGAAACAGCCAAAGAAGTAGAAGAATTCAAACGAAAAGGAGACTTCAAACCATGAGTCCCCGCACAAAGAAACTCTTTCAATATGTTCTGCCCACCATCCTCAGCCAGGTAAGCTTTTTCCTCTTTACCATCATCGATGGCATTTTCGTCGGCCAGGGTATCGGCACCGACGCCCTGGGTGCCATCAACATGGTGTTTTCCTTCGTCATGCTGTGCAACGCTCTGTTTATGCTCGCCACCATCGGCGGCGTCACCGTCACCGCCATCCGGCTGGGCCGGGGCGACACGGAGGGGGCCAATCTGGCCTTCCGCCACGGCATGATGTTCACCGTTCTGTTCGCCGTGGCGCTCAACTGTCTCGGCTTCTTCGGGGCCGACCCGCTCTGCCGGATCATGGGCTCCAACGAGACCTATCACACCATGATGCGGGACCATCTGCGGGTCTACTCCCTGTTCATCATTCCCTCCGGCCTCGGTCAGGCGCTGAACGGCTTCGCCCGCAACGACGGCTCTCCCCTGCTGGTCAGCGGGGCGGTCATTGCCAGCACAGTGCTGAACATCTTCGGCGACTGGCTGTTTGTGTTCCCCCTGCACATGGGCCTGGCCGGTGCGGCATGGGCCACCGGCATCTCCCAGAGTGTCTCCATGCTCATCTGCCTGACCCACTTTCTGCGCCGCAAGGGCTGCCTGCACTTTGGCCGCTTCCAGCTCAACGGGGCGCAGTGCCGCAAGATCCTGCTGCGCGGCTCCCCGGAGGCCATCTCTCAGTTTGCCACCCCGGTGGCCACGCTCTGGACAAACCGGGTGCTCATGGCCCAGGTGGGCAGTGTGGGCGTCAATGCCTTCGGCGTGATCTGCTATGTCGCCTCCTTTTCCGTGGCGATCTTCTATGGCGCGGCCCAGGGCCTTCAGCCCCTGTTCGGCCAGAGCTATGGTGCAAAGAAGGAGGACGATCTGAAATTCTACTTCCGCACCGGTATGCTGATCTGCCTGATTGGCAGTGCGCTCATCACTCTGCTGCTCTGCCTGGGCTGCGGCGGAATCTGCGCCCTGTTCGGCACTGACGCCCAGACGCTGGAGTTCACGGTCTGGGCGCTCCCCCAGTACGCATGGGGCTTTGTCGTCATGGCGCAGAACACCATGATCTCCTCCTACCTCTACTCCACCAAGCGCTCCCGGCAGGCCATCCTCATCAACACCCTGCGCAGCTTTGTGGTGGATACCCTTGTCATTCTGCTGCTGCCCCCCTGTTCGGCTCCCGGATCATCTGGTACACCTTTGGCATTTACGAGGGGCTGGTGCTCATCGTGGCATGGATCCTACTCAAGCGCTCCGAGCGGAACGGTATTTTCCCCGCCGCATAACTCAGCGGCCGGATAACACAGATTTCATTTTCCAGCAAACCAAAGCGGCCCGCAGTCAAAGAACTGCGGGCCGCTTCATTTTTCAGTTCTGCTCTTCGTCCGGAAACACGCCGTCCTTGGAACGCTTGCCGAGGATGGAGTACTCCACCCACTCGGCGATGTTGGTGGCGTGGTCGCCGATGCGCTCCAGATACTTGGCCACCATCAGCAGGTCAAGGTAATACTCGCCCCGGGTGTTGTCGGTGGAGATAGCGGCGATCAGGTCGGTCTTGATGCGCTCAAACCAGCGATCCACCACATCATCATAGGCAATGACCTCCCTCGCCATGACCAGATCCCGCCGAACAAAGGCGTCAATGCTCTCATTGACCATCTTCACGCTCTCCTGCGCCATCTCCCGCAAATCGGCAGCGGTCTTGTCCTCCGCGCCGTTGGAATAACGGCACATCTCAGCGATGTCGGAAGCCTGATCGCCGATGCGCTCCAAATCAGAGATCATCTTCAAAGCAGAGGAGATGTCCCGCAGGTCGCTGGCCACCGGCTGCTGCTTCAACAACAGCTTCAGGCACAGGGACTCGATGTCCCGCTCCATCTTGTCGATGCCAGCGTCCACCTCGAACACACGATTGGCCAGCTCCTCGCTGCCCAGCGTGACGGCCTGCACAGCGAGGCTGACTGCGGTCTCGCACTGGGCCCCCATCTCCGTCATGTTCTGATGCAGCATCCGCAGCTGCTCGTTGTATGCGTTTCTCATTATCCGAACCTCCCCGAGATGTAATCCTCCGTCTTTTTGTTCTTCGGGGCGGAGAAGATCTGATCGGTGCCGCCGAACTCGACCATTTCGCCCAGCAGGAAGAATGCGGTCTTGTCAGAAATACGGACGGCCTGCTGCATATTATGCGTGACCATGATAACGGTATACTCTTTTTTCAGCTCCCCGATCAGATCTTCGATCTTGGAGGTGGAAATGGGGTCAAGGGCGCTGGTGGACTCATCCAGCAGCAGGATGTCCGGCTTGACCGCCAGTGCGCGGGCAATGCACAGGCGCTGCTGCTGGCCGCCGGACATACCGAGGGCGCTGGATTTCAGCCGATCCTTGACCTCATCCCAGATAGCGGCATCCTTCAGTGCCTGCTCCACGATGCCGTCCAGCTCGCCCTTGTTCTTGATACCGTGGGTGCGGGGGCCGTAGGCCACATTGTCATAGATGCTCATGGGGAAGGGATTGGCCTTCTGGAACACCATGCCGATCTGACGGCGCAGCCAGGTCACATCGGTACCCGGCGCAAAAATATCGATGCCGTTATAGCTGACCAGGCCTTCAATGCGCACGCCCTCCACCAGATCATTCATGCGGTTCAGCGTTTTCAGGAAGGTGGACTTGCCGCAGCCGGAGGGGCCGATCAGCGCTGTCACCTGATGGTCCGGGATCTCGATATTGATGGAGTGAAGCGCCTGCTTCTCCCCGTACCAGAGATCCAGATCTTTTGTCTCAATAATTCCAGCCATAATCAGGCACCCTTTCGTTTCAGTTTTTTCGCGGCGAAATTTGCCGCCAGATTCAAAATGAACGTCAAGATCATCAAGATCGTCGCAATGCCGAAGGCCACACCAATCTCGCCGCGCTCGCTGGCGAACACATAGAGCGCCACAGTCAGCGTCGCAGAGGAGGAGCTCATGGCGGTGATGAAGTCGTTCAACACCAGACCGAAGCCCGCAGTGAACAGCAGGGCGGCGGACTCACCCACGATGCGGCCGATGGCCAGAATGCAGCCGGTGACGATGCCGTCAATGGAGTTGGGTAGCACTACGGTGCGCACCATGTGCCACTTGCCGCTGCCCAGCGCCAGCGCGCCCTCCCGGTAGGAGTCGGGCACGGTTTTCAGGCTCTCTGTGGTGTTGCTGATGATGGTGGGCAGCACCATGACCACCAGCGTCAGGCCGCCGGCCAGAACGCCCGGCTTCAGACCCAGCACCTGAATGAAGAACAGCATACCCACCAGACCGAAGATAATGGACGGGATACCGGTCAGGGTCTCTGTGGCGAAGCTGATAAGCCGCACCACCTTCTTGTTCTGGGCGTACTCCGTCAGGTAGATGGCCGCACACACGCCCAGCGGCACCACAATGGCCATGGATACGATGATAATGTAGAGCGTATTCAGGATGTTGGGCAGGATGCCGATGGTGTTTGTCCGGTAGCTGGACTGGGTGCTGATGAGCTGCCAACTCAGGTTTGGAATGCCCCGGAAGAAGATGTAACCGATCAGGAAGACCAGCAGGGCGCAGGTGATGCCGGCGCAGAGGTACATAAGCCCCCGCAGCAGGGCATCCTTCGCCTTGCGGCCGAAGGAACGACCTTGTGTTTTCATATTAAGCACGCTCCTTTTTGATGACCAACGTCAGGAAGGCATTGATAAGCATAATGAAGAGGAACAGCACCAAACCGATGGAAAACAGCGCCTGACGCTGGAGAGAGCCATAGGCGGCGTAAGACATCTCGGAGACAATAGCGGTAGTCAGGAAGCGCACGGACTTAAAGAGGCCGGGCATATTGGCCACGTTGCCGGACACCATGATGATGGCCATGGCCTCACCAATGGCGCGGCCCACGCCCTGCACCACTGCGGTGGCCACACCGCTGCGGGCGGCGTGGAGGGACACCTTGAAATAAGTCTCCGTCTCGGTGGCGCCCAGCGCCAGAGAGGCCTCCTCATACTCCCGGGGCACCGCCCGAAGCGCGGTCTCGGACACATTGATGATATAAGGCAGAATCATGACCGCCAGCACCAGAATGGCTGCCAGCAGGCAGGCACCGGAGGAGAGCTTGAACGCCTTCTGAATGGCAGGCACCAGCACCACCATGCCCACAAGGCCATAGACCACAGACGGAATGCCGGCCAGCAGCTCCACGGCGGTGTGGATCACTTTTGCCAGCTTGGGCGGCGCGACCTTGGCCAGGAACACGGCGGTCATAATACCCAGCGGCACACCGATGACTACTGCGCCGGCCGTGCCATAGATACTGGTCAGGATAAAGGACAGAATGCCGAAGTCCTCCGTTCCAGCTGACCACTTCTGGCCAAACAGGAACTTGATGGGGCCGATTTTCAAAATCGCAGGCAGACCGGAGATGATCAGATAGATGCTGATAAACAGCACAAAGGCCACCGACAGAATGCCGCAGATCAGGAAAAAGATGTGAAACCCAGTCTCCAGCGGAGACAGCTTACGTTTCTTCATAGACAGAAACTCCTTTGTTTGGAAAGGAGCCCCTGCAAATCTCCTGCAGGGGCTCCTGGTTGACTCGGTATCACGTTCAGACTCAGGCCACAGGCACCGCGCCGGCGCTGCGGATCAGGTCAGCGGCGTCAGCGGAGGTGGCGAAGTCGAAGAATGCCTGGGCAGCCTCGCTGAGCTTGGCGCCTTCCTTGGTGACCATCACGAAGGGACGCTGGATCTCATAGGAGCCGTCCTTGACGGTCTCTTCGGTGCAGGCCACGCCGTTCACGGTCAAGGCCTTGATGCCGGACTGGCCTTCCACAGCGGAGAGGGAGGCGTAGCCGATGGCATTCTCACTGCTGGCCACGGCGGAGATGACAGCGCCGGTGGAGGTCAGCTCCTGAGAGAGCACGCACTTGTCCTTGGTGTCGGTGATGGACTCGAAACCGTCGCGGGTGCCAGAGCCAGACTCGCGGCCGATGCAGGCGATCTCCAGATCGGCGCCGCCGACCTCGGACCAGTTGGTGATCTCGCCGGTGTAGATCTTGCTGATCTGCTCGACGCTCAGATCGTCCACGCCGCAGTTGGCGTTCACGATGATGGCGATGCCGTCCAGCGCGATGGTGGTGCCCACCAGGCCGGTCTCGGTATCCTTCAGCGCACGGGAGGACAGGCCGATGTCGCAGGAGCCGTTGGAGGCGGACTCAATGCCGGTGCCGGAACCGGTGGGATCATAGGTGACGGTAACGTCCTTATTCTGGGCCATGAACTCCTCCATCAGGGAGCCGATGACCTTCTCCATGGAGGTGGAGCCATTGGTGGAGACCGTGCCGCTCAGAGCCTTGCCAGAGTCGGCGGAGGTATCCTTGTTCTCATCCGCGGCGGCGGAGGAAGCGGCGGGAGCGCTGGACGCGCCGCCCTTATTGGAATCAGTGCTGCCATTGGAACCGCAGGAGGCCAGGGCAATGACCATGGCCAGAGCCAGCATCAGGCTAAGTACCTTTTTCATAATTTTCTTTTACCTCGTTTCAAATTTTAGATTGTGTTTCCCGAGTACGCCTGCTATTAAACCGCACCCATCTAAAATCTGAAACCAAAGCAATGTAAAACCTGTGTTAAACTTTCAGATGGACTGTTTAGAATGTTAAACTTATCTTGAATAAGGACAAAAAAGCACCCATCAGGCGGGATCAGCATGCCTGATGGGTGAAAAAAGTTTGATTTTAAAATACGATGCTGATGGAAGTTCCCTTCCCGGGCTCGCTCTCCAGCTCCAGACGGGCATTGTGGTACTGGGCACCGTGCTTGACGATGGACAAGCCTAGGCCGGTACCGCCCACTTCCTTGCTGTGGCTCTTGTCCACCCGATAAAAGCGCTCAAAGACCCTTGGCTGATCCGCATAAGGGATGCCGATGCCGGTGTCACTGACCGTCAGATGGACACTGCCGCCGTCACGGTGGACGGACACATTCACAGATCCGCCGGGACGGTTATACTTGATGGCGTTATCGCACAGGTTATAGACCATCTCATTCAGGATCTGCCACACACCATTGATGGTGACGTGCTCGCCGGACAGACTGAATGACACATTCTGCCTGTCTGCCACACTCTGAAGGTTGGCTATGATCTCGTCGCAGAGGTCATAGAGATCCACCTGCTCCGGTTCAAACAGCTTGGAATTCTCGTCCAGACGGCTCAGACGGATGATGTCATTGACCAGATCAATGAGCCGCCGGGCCTCCCGGTAAATATCGCCGGCGAATTCCTTCACCTTCTCGCCGGTGACCATGCCCTCCTTCATCAGCTCGGCAAAGCCGGTGATGGAGGTGAGCGGCGTCTTCAGCTCATGGGACACATTGGCAGAGAACTCCTGCCGCAGTTTCTCCCGCTGCTCCCGCTCCGTCACATCCATGAGCAGGACAGCCACGCCGGCCACCTGCCCGCTGGACACCACCGGGTTGGCAATGATCTGCCAGGAAATACCGTCGATCTCCTGCACGGTCTCCGTGCGCACGCCGGCCAGCGCCGCTTCCACCGTAGTCAGCACCTGAGCAAGGCAGTTGTCCCGGCGCAGATTGGTGATCTCCACCGCCCTGCCGTCCCCCAGCATCCGCAGAGCGCTGTGGTTGGCAGAGAGCACATTGGTCTTATAGTCCACCAGCAGGAAACCCTCACTCATATTGTCTGTCAGGGCAGAAAACTCCCGCTGGCGCTGGCCGAGCTCGTCCATCTGGTGGCGGATGGTGCGGTTCTGCTCCTGAATCCGCTTCACCAGCGGCTCCAGCTCACCGTAAGTCTCATCGACCACCGGATGATCGAGGTCGATCTGGTTGATGGGAGCGACAATATGCCGGGCCAGCCGGAAGGCCATCAGCATACACACCGGCAGGACTGCCGCTGCAACGCCGAGAAGCGGCGGCATCATCATAAGCAGCATGGCCATTACGCTCTTCTGGGTGCAGGACACCCGGAGCACCGTGCCGTCGTCCAGCCGAATTGTATAATAGAGCGTGCGCTCCATCAGAGTCTCCGAGAAATGGGTACCCTCTCCCTCGCCATTCTGGAGGGCCTCGGCGATCTCCTCCCGGTTCAGATGGTTCTGCATGGTGCCCGGGTTCGCCGCGCTGTCATAGAGCACCATACCGTCCGAGTCCACCCAGGTGACCCGGGTGTCCGACTGGAGCGTATTCAAATAGGACTCTCCAGAAAGATCCATGCCGTGGGCGATATAATTGGCCTCCGTGCGCAGCTGACTGAAGGCCTGCTTCTCATAATGCTGAAACAGCACCCCCAGAAACAGTCCGCAGCAGAGCACCAGCACCAGCACCTCCACCAGCAGGTAGTTCTGAAATATTTTCTTTCTCATTTGTTCCCTTCCAGCTTGTAGCCCACGCCCCGGACGGTCTCAATGCAGCTGCCGGCCTCACCCAGCTTGGCGCGCAGCGTGCGGATATGGACATCCAGCGTGCGGTTCTCCCGCTCAAATTCACAGCCCCAGATCCGGTCCATCAGCACGCTGCGAGTGAGAACAACGCCCTCATTCTCCATCAGAAGGCAGAGGATCTCAAACTCCTTATAGGTGAGCGTCACATCCTGACCGTTCACCTTGACAATATGGCGCTCCGGGGAGACGTAGAGCGGGCCCACCTGATACTCCGTACTGGAACTGGCAGGCTCCGTCCGGCGCAGCACCGCCCGTACCCGGGCCACCAGCTCCATCATGCCGAAGGGCTTGGAGACAAAGTCGTCTGCGCCGTTGTCCAGGCCGATCACCCGGTCATATTCCGTATTCTTGGCCGTCAGCATGATGACCGGGATCTTCTTTGTGGCACTGGCGGAGCGCAGCTTTTGAAGGATAGTCAGTCCGTCCTCCTCCGGCAGCATGATGTCCAGCAGGATCAGCTCCGGGAGTTGCTTGCCCATCGCCTTCCAGAACAGAGAGGGCAGTTCAAAACCTTGGGCCTCATAGCCCTGGCTTTCCAGCCCGTAAATGACCAGCTTGCGGATACTGTCATCGTCTTCCAACAGATAAATCATAGGGTTCAGCCACCTTAATCTTTGTTTTACACTAACAATAGCGGCTCATCGTAAAATGCAAAACCAAGCGTATGTAAAATCTGTGTTAAATCCTCATATTTGTTTGATTTCAGTTTCAGTATAGCCCACCCAGGCCGGAAATGAAAGCAAAAATAAAGAAAAAGTCCTGCCTATTGGCAAGACTTTTTATGACTTTCTTTATGTATGCCAGCTCAGACCTCGTCGGCAAATGCCTGCTCACGCTCTGCCTGTTCTGCCTCCGTGGCCTTCTCGGCGGCGGCAGCCTCCCGGCGCGCTTTACGTTCGGCCTGGATCGCATCGTGCACACTGCGCTCCACCGTGGTGCGCATCTCATCAAAGGGCTGCTCCAACACATAGGCCAGCTCGCCGCACAGCAGGTTCATCGCGCGCTTCATGAAATTATTGTCCACATTGTACTGCTGCTTTTCGCGGAAGTGCTGCTTTTTCATGCTCACGGCCTTGATAATGCCGATCAGGCTCTCGCAGCGGTTTTCATGCAGGGCGGCGCTGAAAGTGTCCGTACGCTGCTTGTAGTTGAAGTGCTGGATCTCGCAGGCGGCAATGTCAGGGATGCGCGCCAGCAACTCCTCTGCCTGCTGCTTGGTCAGCGGGTAGCGCATGGTCTTAAGCTTCTCGCCGTCCGCCGGGATATAGACCGCCCCCTCCTGATGGATCGGCT
>CALEQS010000090.1 GCA_937907975.1 uncultured Clostridia bacterium
GTGTCCTGCACTCAGCAGGCTGAGCTGGAGATGCTGGATTCCTGCGACCTGGTCATCTTCGAGGTCAACAAGCGCATCCCCTACACCAGCGGCACCGTCCGTGTTCCCATCGAGCAGGTGGACTACTTCATCGACGTGGACTACCCCATCACCCAGGCTCCCGTGGCCCCCGCCACCGAGGAGCAGCTGAAGATCGCCCATTATGCCTCCTCCCTCATCAAGGACGGCGACTGCATCCAGCTGGGCATCGGCGGCCTGCCTGACGCCGTGGCCCATGATTTGGAGGATCGCCATGATCTGGGTATCTACACCGAGATGATCTCCACCTCCATGGGCAAGCTCATGTGGTGCGGCGCAGTCAACAACTCCCGGAAAAAGCGCTTTTTCCGCAACCGCACCATCGGCGCGTTCTGCTGGGGCAGCCAGGAGCTTTACGATTATATCAACGACAACCCCATGGTCGAGATCCTGCCCACCGCCTATGTCAATGACCCCTTCAACATCATGAAGAACGAGAACATGGTCAGCCTGAACACCGCGCTGGAGATCGACCTGACCGGTCAGGTCTGCTCCGAGTCCATCGGCTCCACCCAGTGGTCCGGCACCGGCGGCGCCACCGACTTCGCCTATGGCGCTTACCATGCCCCCGGCGGCAAGGGCATTGTCGCCATCAACGCCACTGCCAAGCACGGCACCATTTCCCGCATCGTGCCCCAGCTGAAGCCCGGCGCGGTCGTGTCCATCTCCCGTAACATCGTGGACTATATCGTCACTGAGTATGGCATCGCCAAGCTGCGCGGCAAGACCATTGTCCAGCGCGTGGAAGAGCTCATCAACGTTGCCGCGCCCGAGTTCCGCGAGGAGCTGCGCAAGCAGGCCCGCGAGCTGAAGCTGCGGTAATTGGGAGGCGTATTAGAAATGATGGTCAATACTGTTCTTGGCCCTGTTGCTTCTGACAAGCTGGGCCAGACTCTGATGCACGAGCACATCACCTGCGCCGACTGGTCCATGCGCATGAACTTCGGCGACAAGTTCCTCCAGTACGACAAGCTGGTGGAGATGGCCGCCGGTCAGCTCAAGAAGCTGAAGAAGTACGGCATCGACACCTTCGTGGACGGCACCGCTGTCAACCTGGGCCGCGACATCCACCTGCTGCGGGACGTGGCTGAAAAGTCCGGTGTCAATATCATCGCTTCCTCCGGTTTCTACTACCAGGAGGAGGCCTGGCTGGCCATGCGGGACGAGGGCGAGATCCACGACCTGCTGCTGGATGAGTGCCTGCACGGCATCTCCGGCACCGACTCCAAGCCCGGCATCATGAAGAACGGCGTGGTCAAGGCCGGCGTGACTCCCCTCCAGCACAAGCTGCTCCACTGCGTGGGCACTGTCGCCAAGGAGGCGGGTCTGCCCATCTTCTGCCACCACGATCCCAAGGTGCAGAGCGGCTATGATATTCTGAACGTCTACGCCTCTGCGGGCGTGGAGCCCAACCGGGTCATTCTCGGCCACACCGGCGATTGCAACGACTGGGCCTATCAGGAGGATCTGGTCAAGGCGGGCGCTTACATCGGCTTCGACCGCCTGGCTTACGGCCATCTGGACAACCCGGTCAAGAACTCCGTGAAGAACATTGTGGAGCTGGTGGGCAAGGGTTACATCAACCGCATCTTCCTGAGCCATGACTGGGCCACCTATCTGGCCTTCTGGGACAGCTGGGATAAGACTGTCTCTCAGGACTACCTGAATCTGGACATCGACTTCACCTACATCAGCCGTGAGGTCATCCCCATGCTGAAGGCCGCCGGCCTCACTGAGGACGACATTCACACCATCATGGTGGAGAATCCCCGTCGCTTCTTTGAGGGCGTGTGAGTTTAAATCTCACTTTTCAAGCCTGCCGCACGCTGTGCGGCAGGTTTTTTGCGGAGAGCAGGCAACAAAAGCGGACAAAAACGCAGAAAACCAAAAAGTTGTTAAATCTTTCACATAAAATCCCTTGCGTTCAAATGGGGCAGGGCGTATAATATAACTATCATGTGGCTCTATGTCGTTTAACCGCCGATCAAACTGAGAGAGGTGTTTTCCGTGAAGGAATTTGACATCAAAACAAAGATCTATTTTGGCGACGATTCTCTGAACCGGCTGAAAGAACTGCCCTATCATCGCTGTCTCATCGTGACGGACCCCTTTGTGGTGTCCAGCGGGCTTATTAAGCTCATCACTGCACCGCTGGAGCAGAACAGCGCCATGTACCGCATTTTCGATCAGGTCGTGCCCGATCCCCCCATTGAGAAGATCGTGGAGGGCGTCCAGTGCCTGACCGACTTCCAGCCCGACAGCATCATCTGCGTGGGCGGCGGCAGTGCCATCGACTCGGCCAAGGCCATCCGCGAGGTCTCCATTCAGACGGACCCCAACCGGGTGCGCCTGCCCCTGATCGCCATTCCCACCACCAGCGGCACCGGCAGTGAGGTGACCTCCTTCAGCGTTATCTCTGACCCGGAGCACGAGACGAAATATCCGCTGGTGTCCGACAGCCTGCTGCCCGATGAGGCCATTCTGGACGTGGAGCTGGTCAAGAGCGTGCCCGCCAGCGTCACCGCCAACACCGGCATGGACGTGTTTACCCACGCGGTGGAGAGCTGCGTCAGCCTGCGCTACAATGAGTTCAGCGAGGCGCTGAGTCAGAAGGCCATCGAGATCGTGGGCAGCTACTTGCTGCGCAGCTATCTGGACAACAACGACACCCACGCCCGTCAGAAGATGCACACCGCCTCCACGCTGGCCGGTCTGGCCTTCAACTCCGCCGGTCTGGGCCTGAATCACGGTATGGCGCACCAGCTGGGTGCCCACTTCCATATCCCCCACGGCGCGGCCAACGCCATGCTGCTGCCCCATGTGATCGAGTATAACAGCGAAATCTCCGCCCGCAGCAAGAGCCGCAAGGAGTACAGCCACGCCACCCGGTGCTATGCCACCATCGCCCGTGTGCTGGGGCTTCAGAACTTCAACATCATTACTACCGTCCGGGCGCTGGTCAACTGGACGCAGTTCATGATGAAGGAAATGGACATGGACCTCAGTATGTCCGACACCGGCAAGTGCACCAGGGAGGAATATGAGGCGCTGATTCCGGTCATGGCCGAGGGTGCGCTGAAGGACTCCTGCACCGCCGACAATCCCCGCACCCCCACCAAGGAGGATGTGGAGCAGATCTATCGCAATCTCTGGTGAACGCCGAAATAGAAAAAAACGCCTGTCCATAGGACAGGCGTTTGAGCTTGTCGAGAAACTCGGCAAGCTCTCTCAGAAATGCAAGCATTTCTGAGAAAAGATGCAGCCCGCGGCGCGC
>CALEQS010000091.1 GCA_937907975.1 uncultured Clostridia bacterium
ACTTCCATGGCGGTGACGGGACACTCGTCACAGGCGGTGCTGATGACCTCCACCACGCCGGGATTGGACATATCACCGCCCAGCGCCAGCTTGACCCGGTCTCCGATGATAGCCCGCTCTTTATAGATACAGCACCGAAAATGGGGCTCCGGGCCAGGGATGATCTTCTCCGGGATGTCCAGAACACCGGCGGTCAGGTTGCCCTCAATGGCCAGGCTGGTCACTTCCTTCAGGACATTGAACTTCAGCTCCTGAATTTTTGTCTCAAACTCTCTCATGCAGGTGCCTCCTCCGCCGGAAGATCAGTAATAGAAAATAGATTTATAAAGCACTTTTTTATTTCATTCTTCCAGCTTTTCAAAACTTTTATCACATATATTGTAACCCACCTGTCAATACTCAGGCTCTGACCGGCCCGTCAGGATTTCTTCGTCCTGCCTGATAGACTTGCACTCCGTCCGCCTGTGGGTGTATGATAAACAAAAGCAATAAACACAGGCGTACAGGGGGCATAAACCATGCAAAAATCCGAACTGCGGGACGCGATCTCCGGTGCCATTCGGCGCGGCTGCAACGTCAAACTGCTGGGCGACAGCCTGACTGCCGGGAGCGGCAGCAGCGACAGCGACCTGAGCGGGCGTGTCATCTATCCACCCTTCCGCCGTCAGAGAGGGCGCAGATGCTGGGCTTCCCTGCTGCGGGACCATCTGGCCAGCAGGTACGGCTGTAACGTGGACAGCGTGGGCTGCTACGGCATCACCAGCGGAGAAATGATGGAACATCTGGACACGCTCTATCACCCTGCCACTGACCGGGTGGTTTTCTGCATGATCGGCGCTAACAACAAGAAACAGCCTGACGGTATGGTGCAACTGGCGAAGGATCTGGACACGCTGTGCCAAAAGGTCACCTCAGACGGCAATCTGTTCGTTCTCATGACGCCGAATCCCGTTACCGCCGCCAACGATGCAAAGGAAAACCGTTTCTTCCCGCAATCTGAGGTGGCCGCCACCATCCGCGCCGCCGCACAGCGCTGGGAGGCGCAGGTGTTTTTCATCGACCACTTTGCCCGGATGCAGGCTGACTGCCAGCATCAGGGGCGCACCATGGAGGAATACCTTCAGGTGGGTGCAGGCCCGGAGAACGACGGCCAGCACCCCGGCGATCAGGTCTACCGGTTCTACTTCGAAAGTATCTGCCAGGCACTCAATATCTAAATAGCAAATTAAATAGCAAAAAGCCTTCCGTTTTGAAAACGGAAGGCTTTTTTCACACTTGAAACAGGCATAAGATCAAGCCATAGATCACGCTGGCCCCCACGCCGAACACGATGACCGGCCCGGCAATGGTAAACATTTTTGACGCCATGCCGCCCGGACCGACCAGTCCCTCACTTTTGAACTCAATGGCAGGAGAGACAATGGAGTTGGCAAAGCCCGTCACCGGCACCAGTGTGCCCGCCCCGGCATACTTGGCCAGACTGTTATAGCAGTCCAGCGCTGTGAACAGGGCGGACAAAAAGATGAGCGTCATAGTGGACGCGGTTCCGGCGCTCTCCTGATCCAGTCCCAGCGCCTGCCATCCGGTCTGAATAAGCTGGCCCACAGCACAGATACCGCCGCCGATCAGAAATGCAAATATCAGGTCTTTCCCCATCGGCGATGGCTTGGCCATACGCGCCACCAACCTGCCATACTCCTCATTTGTCATGCGCACTGCAAATCACTTCTTTCCTTTTTTGCAGTTTTCCCGCTTCATGAGGATGCTATGCATTACTTCTGCTTTTTTCTGCTGGGACTGCTCAGTACCCGGCAGCGCTGGTCCTGCTTCTCCGCCTCCATGCGTTTTTCAATGATGGGGCGCATGGTATTCCGGGCGGCCTCCGCCTGGATGGCCAGAATATCACCGATCAATGGGTTGGACAGCAGAAAACCGGAGGGCGTGAAGTGCCACCTCCCATCAGTGCACTCCGCCCAGCCGTAGCTCTCATACTCCCGGAAGCGCTCCTCCAAAGGGAGGAAATTAAGATAGAACCGTTCTCTATACTCGTTTTCCTCCACGCCCCAGATGGTGCGCATTCTCAACATCAGGTATTCCTTCCCCATCTCCCGGCGATTGATGCGGGAGGACTCGTCCAGGATCTTCCCATTATGGAGCACGCCCTTCACATAGGCGTCCAGATCCCGGACAAAGCTGTACCTCTGCTGGCCGAAATAGGAGTGGGCCGAAGGGCCGAAACCAATGTACTCCTCCCCCATCCAATACTTCAGGTTGTGGCGGGACTGACGGCCCGGACGGGCAAAGTTGGAGATCTCATACTGGCCGTAACCGGCATTTTTCAGCCGCTCCACCATCCAGAGGTACATATCCGCCTGAGTATCGTCGTCAGCCATCCGCTCCTGATCCCGGCGCTCGTAGAGCGGGGTCCCCTTCTCCAGCTTCAGCCCATAGCAGGACAAGTGCTCCGGATTCAGCTTTAAGAGGGCCTCCACAGACGCCTTCCAGCTCTCCATGGTCTGATCCGGCAGGCCATAGATCAGATCCAGCGAAATATTGTCAAAGCCCACATCTCTGGCACACTGAAATGCCTGAGCGGCCTGGGCAAAGCTGTGCACCCGGCCGATCTCCTTCAGTTCCTTGTCTTGCGCAGACTGCACACCCATGGACAGGCGGTTAACTCCCGCCTTTTTCAGGGTGAGCAGGGTGTCCCGGTCAGCGGAGTCCGGGTTGCACTCTACAGTGATCTCGCAGTCCTTGGAGACATTAAAATGTTTGCGGACGATCTGAAGCAGGTGGGCCAGCCGCTCTGCACCAAAAAATGTGGGCGTGCCCCCGCCGAAATAGATCGTATTGATCGTATAGATCTCCGCCTGCGGCGCGCTCTCCGCAATGTGCAGTTCCAGCGCCTGAAGGTACTCGTCCATCCGGCTGTCCCGGCCGGGAACGGAATAAAAGTCGCAATAATCGCACTTGCGCACACAAAATGGGATATGGATATAGATGCCCAGCCGCGGCGCGTCCGGGTCTGCTTTTCTGCGAAAGAGAGCCATGTCAACCTCCTGAGTCTCTGGCGTTTGTTTCCCATAGTATAGCACAGTTCGCCGCCGCAGGAATCAAACATTTTATAAATTCTCTGTTTTGGACGATTTCTGCCGATTTGTCCCGACATTTTCTGCATCTTCGATGTCCGTGCGACCGTTTCCCCCTTGACTGGTCTTCCGGAAATATGCTATAAAAGTAACAAAAGGAGGGGGAAATGTGACAGAACTGCATTATTCTATCCGGCCCGAGTGGCGCACACTGCCGCTGAACCGGCTGCTTCGAAAAGGCCTGGGCTTTTCCGCAGTGGGACTGAAAAATGTGCGGGAACGCGGCTGCGTCCGGCTGGACGGTCTGGTCTCTCCTCTTTATCAGACTCCTGGCAGCGCGGAGCAGCTGTCCATTCTCCTGCCCGAAGATCCACCCTCGGAGATCGAGCCGGCGGCTGGCAGGCTGCACCTGCTCTACGAGGATGCACATCTGCTCATTGTGGACAAGCCCGCCGGGATGGCCGTCCACCCGGGACCGGGGCATCACGGCGACACGTTGGGCAATCTGCTGATGTGGCACTATGCCCAGGAGGGGGAACAGCATCTCTTTCGCCCGGTAAATCGATTGGATCGCAGCACAAGCGGTCTGATGTGCGTGGCCAAGCACGCTTATGCCACTGTGCGGCTGGGAATGCTGGCCGCCGAAGGGCAGATGACAAAGGAATATCTCGCCATCTGCGAGGGGCTCCCCTCTCCACTCTGCGGGAGGATCGACGCCCCAATTGGACGAAAAGACGGCTCCGTACTGGCGCGGGAAGTCCGGTCCGATGGAAAAGCTGCGGTCACAAATTACAAAACAATCGCCGGCTTTCAGCGGCGAAGTCTGGTGCGGCTCACACCGGAAACCGGGCGCACCCATCAGATCCGGGTTCATATGGCACATATCGGCCACCCTTTGACGGGTGATTTTCTCTACGGAACAGAGGATCCGGCGCTGATCGGCCGGGCCGCACTCCACGCCTGCGCATTAAAATTTCAACATCCTGTTACCGGCCTTCCGCTCTCATTTGAGATCGGACTGCCTGAGGATATGCTGCGGCTGATCAGATACGAAAAAGGCTGACACAGATTCAATATCTGTGCCAGCCTTTCTTTTATTCCTTTGGAGTGAGGATATTGTAGGTGGGGAATGCCATCGTGATGCCTTCCGCATCGAAGTTTTTCTTGAGCTGCTCCAGCATATCGTGATAGACCGTCCAATAGTCCTCCGTCTTGCACCATACGCGAAACGCAAAGGCGATATTGTAATCATTATAAGCCAGCACCCGCACAAAGGTCTTGTCCTTATCCACCACCAGCGGATGCTCCTCCGCCGTCCGGCGCAGAGAGGCCTTTACCTTCTCAATGTCATTCTCATAACTCACGGTAATGGTATGGTCCACCCGCCGCTTGCCCTCAAAAGAGTAGTTGACGATCGTAGTTGCCGCGATAGAGCTGTTTGGCATGGTGACGCGCTTATTATCCAGCGTATTGATCTTGGTATTCAAAATACCGATCTCCAGCACATGGCCCTCCTCACCGGAAACGGCAATATAGTCACCCACGCCAAAAGGTTTGGTGAGCAGAAGCAGAATGCCGCCAAAAAGGTTGGACAGCATCCCGGAGGCGGCCAGCGCAAAGGCGGCGGAAACCACGCTGGCCAGTGCCACAAGCGAGGACATTTCAAAGCCCAGCGAGCCCGCCACGATCATAATGGCTACGAAGTAAATCACGACCCGGCAGACCGCCATCAGAAATTTGTGCAGGGTGGGATCTATCTTCAGTTTTTTGACTGTACGATTTAACAGCCTGATCGCCAGCTTGCCCATAATCACGACCAAAATGGCCGTGACCACGGCGATCAACAGCTTAGTAGAGGCCAGACTGCTGAGCTCCTTCAAAATCTCAGACACTGTATCCATTGTGCCTCACCTCTCCCCCGTTCAGAAAATCGGGTCCTTCGCGCGGAAGATCACGCCTACCAGATTGGGGCCGGCATTGATGGAGATGACACCGCCGATCAGGAACTCCTCAGCAGGCGCATAGCCCACTGCCTCGATGCAAGCCTCGCTAATCTCCCTGTTGCGCTCCGGCAGGGCCGCATGGATAACGATATAGGGCGAACCCGGTTCCATCTCTTCCTTCATCATTTTGACAATCGTGGGCACCACATTCTTATCACCCCGGGGCTTGGCCAGCACCTTGGAATCCCCATTGGGGAAGGACATAATGGGACGGATGCCCATAGCGGTGCCCATGATCGCCGCGGCGGCGGAGACGCGGCCGGACTTACGGGCAAACTTCAGATCATAGGGTGCAAACAGGATCTTGGCATGAGTCAGCCAGTCCTCGATCATCTCGACCACTTCATCACAGGTCATATTGCCGGACTGAGCCTTCCTGGCAGCCTCTACAACAGCATAGCCATAGCTGTAAGTATAGTTCTTGCTGTCAAGCACTTCGATCTGGAATTTACCGGCGGCCTCCGGGTGATCGGCAAAGAAGGTCTTCTTCGCCTGAAGCGCATTGCTACCTGTGGCCGTGCCCTTAAAATTGATGGCAGTATAAATCACCGCATCATAGCCGGCCGCAAAGATATTGGAAAAAATCTCCTCAAATTCATATGCAGTGACCTGTGCGTGGGTCGGGATCTTATCAACGCTGTTCAGGACATCATAGAACTCCTGATTGGTATAGTCCACCCCGTCATGGATCTCACGATCTCCAAGAATAATGGGAAAATGGATCACTTCAATGCCCAGTTCATCCACATAATGCTGGGGAATATCTGCCGCAGAATCGGTCAGGAATTTGATTTTAGCCATAAGTATCCTCCATTTCAAACTGGTTTTCTTCGTTATTGTAACACATAGCCCGCCAAGGGACAAGGAAAACCGAAAAAGGATGCAAAAAGGGCCGGCTCAAAGAGCCGGCCCTTGAAAGGCTTTCTATTCAGTAGTCAGAAATCAGAACTGAAAATTAGTCCTTCTGCTCGACGGAGATGACAACGCCGGAACCAACGGTACGGCCGCCCTCGCGGATAGCGAAACGCAGGCCCTCTTCGATGGCGATGGGGGTGATCAGCTCAACGTCCATCTCGACGTTATCGCCGGGCATGCACATCTCAGTGCCCTCGGGCAGGGTGATGATGCCGGTCACGTCGGTGGTACGGAAGTAGAACTGAGGACGATAGTTGTTGAAGAAAGGAGTATGACGGCCGCCCTCTTCCTTCTTCAGGACGTACACCTGGCCACGGAACTTGGTGTGGGGGTGAATGGAGCCGGGCTTGCACAGAACCTGGCCGCGCTCGACATCGGTCTTGTTGATGCCGCGCATCAGGGCGCCGATGTTGTCGCCAGCCTCAGCGAAGTCCAGAGTCTTGCGGAACATCTCCAGACCGGTGATAACGGTGCTCTTCTTCTCGTCGGACAGACCAACGATCTCGACAGTGTCGCCCATGTTGACGATGCCACGCTCAACACGGCCGGTAGCAACGGTGCCACGACCGGTGATGGTGAAGACGTCCTCAACAGGCATCAGGAAGGGCAGAGAATCCTGACGCTCGGGGGTCTTGATCCAGGTGTCGACAGCGTCCATCAGCTCCTTGATGCAGGCATACTCGGGAGCGTTGGGATCCTTGGACTCGCAGGTCAGAGCGTTCAGAGCGGAACCCTTGATGATGGGGGTGTCGTCGCCGGGGAAGCCATACTCGTCGAGGGTCTCACGGACCTCCATCTCGACCAGCTCCAGCAGCTCCTCGTCATCGACCTGATCGCACTTGTTCAGGAAGACAACGATATAGGGCACGTTAACCTGGCGAGCCAGCAGCAGGTGCTCCTTGGTCTGAGCCATGGGGCCGTCGGTAGCAGCGATAACCAGGATAGCGCCGTCCATCTGAGCAGCGCCGGTGATCATGTTC